>JANLXD010000357.1:0-5204 GCA_031364935.1 Candidatus Eiseniibacteriota bacterium | reverse complement strand
TGAACGCGACGGCCCCCGGGAAGATGCGCGTGCCGCTCTTCACGAGCGGCCCGGCCGTCTCCTCGAAGCGGCTCATGCCGGCCTCGAGGGTCTCGGCGAAGCGGGCCTCTTCTTCGTGGATCGCCTCGGCCACCGCCTTCTCCTCGCGCTTCAGATAGGCGTACTCCTCGTAGGCGGCCATCTGCCCCACCACGGCAGGCACCAGCCGCGAGAGGAACGGCCCCCTGATCTCGAGGTCACGCCCGAACCGCGCTGCCCGGCGGAGCAGCCGCCGGACCACGTAGCCGCGGCCCTCGTTCGAAGGACGGATCCCTTCGGCGAACGTGAAGACCAGCGCGCGCACGTGATCGGTGATGACGCGCGAGGCGCGCTTCCCCCGCTCGCCCTGCGCCGCCTTGGGCGTGCCCATCCGCTTCACGGCGTCGCCGATCGGCCGGAGGAGGTCGATGTCGTAGATGGAGGGAGCGCCCTGCAGAATCATCGCGAGCCGCTCCAACCCCAGGCCCGTGTCGATGCCGCGATTCGGAAGCGGCTTCCGCGTGCCGTCGGGGGCCTGGTCGTACTGCGGAAAGACGAGGTTGTAGAACTCGAGATAGCGCTCGCACTCGCACCCGGGCGCGCAGTCGGGGCGGCCGCACCCCACGCCGGGTCCCTGGTCCCAGTAGATCTCCGAGCACGGGCCGCACGGACCCGAGCCGCCCGCGGGGCCCCAGAAGTTGTCCTTCTCCCCCAGGCGCGTCACGCGATCCGCGCCAAGCCGGATATGCCGCGCCCAGATGTCGAACGCCTCGTCGTCCTCGCGGAACACGCTGGGATAGAGCCGATCCGGAGGCATCCCCAGCACGCCGGTCGTCAGCTCCCACGCCCACTCGATTGCCTCCTTCTTGAAGTAATCGCCGAAGGAGAAATTGCCGAGCATCTCGAACAGCGTGGCGTGGCGCACCGTGAGCCCGATGTTCTCGATGTCGGTGAGGCGGAGGCAGCGCTGCACCGTGACGGCGCGCCGGACGGGCGGCGTCATCGGCGAGGCGTAGTAGGACTTGAACGGGACCATCCCGGCCGAGGTGAAGAGGAGCGTGGGGTCGTCGAGCGGCACGAGCGGAGCCATCGGCAGATGCGGATGGCCGCGGTCCTTGTAGAAGCTCAGGAAGGTCTGGCGAAGGTCGTTTGTGGATGGCGCCATCGAGCGGTCAGGATCCCCCGTTTACGTCGTCGTCGTTCACGAGATCCCGGATGGTGTCCCAGGAGAAGCCGCGGCGCAAGAGGGCCGATTGGAGCAGTCGGCGGCGCTCCTCGCGGTCGCGGCGGGTGAGGCGCCGGCGGACCTGAGTGGCGGCCGCCTCGGCGCGACCCACTTCCGTCTCCAGCGACCGCTCCGCCAGGTCCGGATCGGCGCGAATCGCCTCCTCGGCGGTCTGGACCAAGGGCCGGGGGAGTCCCCGCGTGGCGAGCTTCGTCTGAAGCAGCCGGAGTCCCTGCGGTTTTCGCAGCAGCTCGTTCCGGACGAACCAGCCGAGATAGGCGCGATCGTCCAGAAGCGAGACGCGGCGGAGCCGCTCCACCGCGCGCTCCACCGCGTCCGGGACGTACCCGCGCCCGATCAGCCGGTCCACGATCTCCCGTTCGGTGCGGGGACCGCGGGCCAGAAACCGGAGCGCCGCTTCCTTGGCCGCTTCATCCGACGCCGCCTTTTCGGGCGGAATCGGCTTTCCCATGGCTTAGATCCGGACTCGCCGCTCGCCGGCCGCGGGCCGCGCTTCCGCCGCGACCGCCTCGGGCTCGGCGACGTCGGCCGCCGCGGAGCGCGTCAGTCCCAGCGCCTCGCGCAGCTTCAGCGTCAGCTCGACGAACGCGTCCGGGTGCTCCTTCAGCCAGAGCCGCGCGTTCTCGCGACCCTGCCCGATCCGCTCCTCGCCGTAGCTGAACCAGGTGCCGCTCTTCTGGACCAGGTTCCGCTCGCTCGCCAGGTCGAGCACTTCGCCTTCGCGGGAGATCCCCTCGTTGTAGAGGATGTCGAACTCGGCTTCCTTGAAGGGGGCGGCGACCTTGTTCTTCACCACCTTCACCTTCACGTGGTTGCCGATGATGTTGTCGCCGTCCTTGATCGAGCCGATGCGGCGGATATCCAGCCGGATCGACGCGTAGAACTTGAGCGCGCGTCCGCCGGTCGTGGTCTCCGGGTTTCCGAACATCACGCCGATCTGCATGCGGATCTGGTTGATGAAGATGACCGTGGTGCGCGACTTGGAGATGGTGCCGGTCAGCTTCCGGAGCGCCTGCGACATGAGCCGCGCCTGAAGCCCCATGTGCGAGTCGCCCATCTCCCCTTCGATCTCGGCCTTGGGGACCAGCGCGGCCACCGAGTCGATCACGATCACGTCGACCGCGCCGCTCCGCACCAGGTGCTCGGCGATCTCGAGCGCCTCCTCGCCGGTGTCGGGCTGCGACACGTGGAGGGCGTCGATGTCCACGCCAAGGCGCTTCGCGTACGAGGCGTCCAGGGCGTGCTCGGCGTCGATGAAGACCGCGTTCCCGCCCGTCTTCTGGGCCTGCGCGATGATGCTCAGGGCCAGGGTCGTCTTGCCCGAGGACTCAGGGCCGTAGACCTCGATCACCCGGCCGCGCGGGATGCCGCCGATTCCGAGCGCGGCGTCCAGGGCTAAGGATCCCGTCGGGATCGTCTCCACCTGCACCCGGGCCGAATCGGAGCCCAGCTTCATGATCGCGCCCTTTCCGAACTGCCGCTCGATCTGCTGCACGGCGAGGTCCAGCGCTTTCGTCCGCTCCTTGCTCATCTCTCGAATCGACTCCTTGCCCACTTCCCGACCGTTCACGTTGCCTGCCATGTGCACTCTCCCTGGGTCTGGTAACGGCGATCCTTCCGGGACGCCTGGTTCGGGTCGGGGCGAAATTTTGTTTTTGATTTGGCTTGCGGGACGTCTCCGCGAACGTTCATGGGGCCGGCTCGGGGAGGCGCAGTTCTTCTAAAACATTATACCTTGCGCCGCTCGGATGAAGCTCGCTTTTCATGACGGCGAGACGGCCCAGCGGCGACGCGGGCGGTGGCTCGCCCAGCAGGTCAGGAGAAGCCGCCGTTTCATCGGGCCCGACGGCGCGGTCGCGAGCGCGCGCCACCGTCAGGTGGGCCCGAAACGGCTTGTCGAGCGGGCCGAACCCGTCCCGCTCGAGTCCGACGTTCACTTGGTGGGCCACTGCCTCGACCTCCTTCTCCCCTTGCGAGAGCCCCACCCATAAAACCCGCGGCCGATCCATTCGGGGAAACGCTCCCAGGCGGCCCAGCCGCGAGATGGGCGCCGAAAGCCCCGCCGCGGCGGCGCGCACCGACTCGCGCGCGCGCGCCACGCCGGAATCGTCGAGGTCTCCCAGGAAGCGCACCGTCAGGTGCACGTTCTCCGCCTTGACCCAGGAGAAGCCCGAGGTCTTCGCCTGGAGCGCTCGCGCGACGTCGCGCAGGTAGGCGATCCACGCGTCGGGGATCAGAAGCGCGACGAAGGTCCGGGTCACGCCGGTGCGTGCGCCACGTGGCGCCGCACCAGGTCGAGCGCCAGGGCCGAGGAGCGGACCACTATCTCCTCGCGGCCCCCGGTGACCTGGTGCCGCACCGCTTGCACTCCCTCCGCCGTGGCGAGTCCCAGGTAGACCAGCCCCACCGGCTTCTCCGGGCTCCCGCCGTCCGGCCCCGCGATCCCGGTGCTCGACACGGCGAGGTCGGCGCCGAAGCGCTCCCGCGCGCCCGCCGCCATCTCGCGCGCCACCTCCTCGCTCACCGCGCCGTGCTTCTCGAGGGTCTTGGCCTTGACGCCCAGGAGCGCCGTCTTCGCGCTGTTCGCGTACGCGGTGACGCCGCCCAGGAAGTAGCGCGACGCGCCCGGGGTCGCCGTGATCGTGGCCCCGATCGCGCCCGCGGTGAACGACTCGGCGGTGGCGATGGTGCGCCCCTGCTCGGCCAGCATGCCGCCCAATACGTCGGCGAGCGTATCCCGGCCATAGCCGTAGATCGCGTCCCCCGCCGCCTCGATCACGCGACGCTCGATTCGACGTAGGGCCTCGGCCGCCCACGCGCTGTCCAGCGCCAGCACCGTGAGGGTCACGTCGAGCCCGTAGGCATGAGGCAGGTAGCCGATCATGACGTCGGGGGCTTCCGATTCGATGCCGGCGAGGCGCTCGGCCAGGACCGACTCCGAGAGACCGATCGTCCGGATCACGCGGCGCGAGATCCACGGGCCGGCGGCCGCGGATTTCAAGAACGGCACCACGTACTGCGTGAGCATTGTCTCCGCTTCCGCGGGCACGCCGGGGAGGATGAAGAACTCGGTCCCCTGGTTCTCGAAGTGGAGCCCCGGCGCCGTGCCGCGCGGGTTCTCGATGACCCTGGCGCCGCGCGGGACCAGGGCCTGCGCCTCGTTGATGGCGGGCATGTCGATCCCGCGCGACTTGAAGCGCCCGCGGATCTTGGCGAGCACCGTCTCGTCCAGCACGAGGCGCCTGCGGAACACGGTCGCGATCACTTTCCGCGTGAGATCGTCGGGCGTGGGGCCCAGGCCCCCCGTCGCGATCACGAAGCGCGACCGATGCCCCGCGGCGCGGAACGCCTCCGAGAGGCGCACCGAGTCGTCCCCCACGGTGGTCTGGTAGATGACCTCGACGCCGATCTCGGCCAGCCGCTCGAGGACCCGGTCGGCGTTGGTGTTCCGGACCAGACCGTGCAACAGCTCGGTCCCGATGGTGATGATCTCGGCGCTCACGCGATCCACCCTACCGCGACGAGCAGGCGCACGACGAGATTTACCGCGATGCCGGCGAGGACATCGTCGACCACGATCCCGACGCCGCCGGGGAGCCGCTGGCTCTGGCGGATCGGGAACGGCTTCACGATGTCGAAGAAGCGGAAGAGGACGAACGCGAGTCCCAGGAGGAGCGCCGGGTTCGGCGCGTTCAGACGGGCGATCCCCCACACCGAGACCAGCATCCCCACCAGCTCGTCCACGATGATGGGATGCGCGTCGTGCCCCAGCTCGCGCTCGGCGACGCCGCTCGACCAGATCGCCATGGGGATGAGAGCCACGCGGGCGATCCCCGGGGGCCGCGGCCCGCGGGCGGGGGGGGCCCGCGCGGCGTGGGCGAGGAGAAGCAGGGAGACGGCCCGGGCCGCGGCCGTGGCCGGCGCCAGGGGCGTCCATCCG
>JANLXD010000344.1:0-2863 GCA_031364935.1 Candidatus Eiseniibacteriota bacterium | reverse complement strand
GGGGCTTCCCGATCCCACCCTGAGCACCTACACCCACGCCTTCTTCACCGACCTCTGCCGCGGGCCGCACGTGTCGCGCACCAAGATGCTCCGCCACTTCCGGCTTCTCTCGGTGGCCGGGGCCTACTGGCGCGGCGATTCGAACCGGCCGATGCTCCAGCGTATCTACGGGACCGCGTTCCCGTCGAAGAACCGCCTCGAGGAGCACCTGAAGCGGCTGGAGGAGGCGAAGCTCCGCGACCACCGGAAGGTGGGGCAGGCGCTCGACCTCTTCAGCGTCCAGGACGAGGCGGGCCCGGGCCTCATCTTCTGGCACCCCAACGGCACCGCGATGCGCCGCGTGATCGAGGACTTCTGGAAGGACGAGCACATGCGGCGCGGCTACCAGATGGTCACGACCCCGCACATCGCGATGGCCGATCTCTGGAAGCGGTCGGGGCACACCGAGTTCTACCGAGAGAACATGTACTTCCTGAACGTGGACGAGAAGGAGTACGTGCTGAAGCCGATGAACTGCCCCTTCCACGTGATGATCTACAACCGGAAGAAGCACTCGTACCGCGAGCTCCCGCTCAGGATCGCGGAGCTGGGCACGGTCTACCGCCTGGAGAAGTCGGGCGTGCTCCACGGGCTCGCGCGCGTCCGCGGCTTCACCCAGGACGACGCCCACATCTTCTGCACGAAGGAGCAGGTGGAGGGCGAGGTCCAGGGCGTGCTCGAGCTCGTGCAGTTCATGCTGGGCACGTTCGGCTTCTCCGACTACCGCGTGGAGCTCTCGGTGCGCGACCCGAATCGGAAGAGCGACTACCTCGGAGACGACGAGGAGTGGGAGATCGCCGAGGCCGCGCTCGAGAACGTGGTGAAGCGCGCGGGCATCCCCTACCACCGCGCGGAGGGGGAGGCGGTCTTCTACGGCCCCAAGATCGACATCAAGCTGACCGACGCGATCGGCCGGCTGTGGCAGTGCTCGACCATCCAGTTCGACTTCAACCTGCCGCGCCGCCTCGAGGTGGGGTACGTGGGGGCTGACGGCCAGGAGCATCAGGCGTACATGGTCCACCGGGCTCTGCTCGGCTCGATGGAGCGCTTCTTCGCGACCCTGATCGAGCACTACGGCGGCGACTTCCCGGTCTGGCTCGCCCCGGTCCAGGTGCAGATCATCACCATCGCCGACGCCCAGAACCCCTACGCCGAGGAGCTGCGCTCGCTCTTCCGTGAGAAGGGGATCCGGGTCGAGGCGGACCTCCGCGAGGAGAAGATGGGGGCGAAGATCCGGGATGCCGAGCTGATGAAGATCCCCTACATGCTCGTCCTGGGCCGGAAGGAAGTGGAGGAGCGCTCTGTTTCCGTGCGCAGCCGCAAGAAGGGGAACGAGGGCTCCATTCCCGTCGACGCGTTCCTCGAAAAACTGGTTGCGGAGATCCAGGCCAGGACCTAAACTCCCGTCTCATTCGGTGTTAAGCAGGAGCCGCTGGCTTCTCACCCCGGGGCCACAAGCTACCGGGGTTCCCGCCGCCGCAGGGTCATCGTACCCGCGACGCGACGCCGAGGGCGCGACTCATCGACGCGTCCCTCAGCCTCCGCCAGCCCCGCTCCCCACGCCGACATTGAAAACCCAAGCCACAAGAGGAGGCGCTCGATCGCCACGACCAAGGAAATTCGTGTCAACGACCGCATTCGCATCCCGTCGGTCCGCGTCATCGGTCCCGACGGAGAGCAGATCGGGATCCTGAACATCCGCGAGGCTCTCACGTACGCCCAGGAGCGAAGCCTGGACCTGGTGGAAGTCTCCCCGACGTCCAAGCCTCCGGTCTGCCGGGTGATGGACTTTGGGAAATTCAAGTACGAGCAGAACAAGAAGGCGCAGAAGGCCCGAAAGAAGCAGCACATCACGCACCTGAAGGAAGTGAAGCTGCGCCCCAAGATCGAGACGCACGACTACGACTTCAAGGTCGATCACGGGCGGACGTTTCTCGAAGAGCACGACAAGGTGAAGTTCACGGTGATGTTCCGCGGGCGGGAGATGGCGCATCCCGAAGCGGGATATCGTCTGCTCGAGAAGGTCGTGCGCGACCTCGAGGCGGTCGGGCAGGTGGAGATCCCGGCCCGCATGGAAGGGCGCAGCATGACCCTTCTGATGGTGCCGCGCGCGTCCTTGTCCGCGAAGGCGCCGGAGAAGAAGCCCGCGACCGGCGTCGCGGCGACCAAGCCGTCATCGGCCGCCAAGCCGGGCGCGGCGCCCAAGCCGGCGGCCGCGGGGCCGAAGCCGGCGACGGCGGCACCGAAGCCCGCCGCGGCCGAGGTTCGGCCCGCTTCCGCCGGAGCGAAGCCGGCCGAAGTGAAACCAAAGCCGTAGATCCCGATCACGCACGAAGGAGTTTCGGATGCCCAAGATGAAGACGAACCGGGCGGCCGCGAAGAGGTTCAAGCGGACCGCATCCGGAAAATTCAAGCGCGGGCGGGCCTATTCGCGCCACCACCTGCAGCTCAAGACGCGGAAGCAGAAGCGCCGCCTCCACTCCTCGGCGATCGCCAAGAAGACGGAGAAGCGCCAACTCCAGAAATTGCTCCCCTACGGGGCCTGATCCCTTTGCGGGAAGGCCGAGGATTGAACGATGCCACGCACTAAGACCGTCGTACCGGGCCGAAAGCGCCGCCGCAAGGTACTGACCGCGGCGAAAGGGAACCGGGGCGGCCGCCGCAAGCTCTACCAGACCGCGAAGGAAACGCAGATGCGCGGGATGCAGTTCGCGTATCGCGACCGGAGGGCCAAGAAGCGGGACTTTCGACGGCTGTGGATCGTGCGGATCAACGCCGCCGCGCGCGAGCACGGGCTGACCTACGGTCAGTTCATGGCCGGGCT
>JANLXD010000343.1:0-5020 GCA_031364935.1 Candidatus Eiseniibacteriota bacterium | reverse complement strand
CAGGACACTCCGCACCTCTTCCGCTGGCAGGGGATTGCCAATACTTCGGCCGAGATCGGACCCGTCGATAAACTCCATCGTGTAGTAGGAACCGCCCGAGGCTAGGGGCTCCCAGAGGAATACACGGATCAGGTTTTCGTGGCGGATTTGACGAAGGGTATCGAACTCGCGTCTAAGCCAGTCAGATTCGTCCGGCCCAACAACCTTGAGCGCAACCTCACGGCTGAGCATACGGTCGATGACGCGGTACACCTCTCCGGCACCGCCCGATCCGAGGGCAGAGACAATCTCGTATCTATCTGGAAGGCGGGTACGGGACACTGCGGCCCTCAAGTTTGGCTTCCAGCCATTTGCGTTCTAAGCTTCAGAGTGAGGCCGATCGTAGCTCGGAAGGTAGGCAATGGGCAAAGACTCCTAGGTCGTTTTCGCAAGGGGCGTGCTCAGCGGGATACTCCTACCCTACTAGGCGATCAAGCCATTGACACGGCTGGCATGCTGCGGTATAATGTGCTGTACCGTTCTCAACCTGTCTGGGGATCCAATGATTACTGGACTAGTGGGAAGTCTTCCTCCACGCTCCCTCGCACGAAGATCCTCACCCCTCGGGCTTACGCTACGCCTATGTTGTGAGTGCTCCCCCCCGAGCGCTCGATTTGCCGGTAAGTCAGATAGGACTGGTGCGCCATGAAGGTCCTACTCCGCCCCTTTCGAGTGCTGCAGCTCGCGGTTGCGCTAACAGCTCTGAGCTACCTAGTTCTCGCCCCCGTACTCGGACACTCGGACGCTATTGCCAGGGTTCGGCCCGAGGTTCAATTGGGAGACCCCACCGACACAGATCCTGGTCCGGCTCCGACGCCACCGAAGGGCGCTACCAAAGTCTTGTCGGTGCACTTCGAATCGCAAGGGGCCACCTACTCGGGCAGGTCCTTCCAAGACACGAAAAGCTCATTCCGCTCGATTAACTGGGTAGCACTCGCCGTGTTGCTGTCCAGGCGTCTTTGAGATCCTGACCGACATGCGTCGATACGAGTTGCAGGAGGTCCTCGGGACCGCGAACGAGTTCATAAGGCAGGGCAGATTCGAGGACGCTCTAGCCTCCCTTTCCCCCATGGCCGGTCTTCGCGGGACAGCTCTGGAAATAACGTCGAGCAGACTCGTCGCACTGACCGGTCTCGCACGCTGGCAGGATATTATCGATGAGGCCTCTGTCGCTCTGGGCAGTCCCGTCAGGGATACAGCATCACCAAGCGCTCTGGCATCCATACACAGCCTGCTAGGCAATGCGTACTTACGCACGGGCGAAGTTGCGCGCTGTGAGAATCATCTGAGAGCGGCGATACACATCTTCACATGGGATTTAGGCACGCCATTAGAGGCCCTCGCGCCTACTAGGATTCTGGCAGTCATGTACTCCAACATGGGGATGTGGACTACTGCTCGCCATGAACTGAGTCGCGCGATCAGAGTTGCTGATGACAACAATGCGGGTCGGGAGTCATTAGGACTTCGCGTTAACCTCGCTGTCATACTGCTAAAGAGTTCGAACTGCGGCGATGCGCTAAGGGTAATTGAAGACGCATCGCGACTCGCGGACGCTGTGAGTCTTTCCAAGCAGCGCGCGTTGTGCGCCCTTTTGCGCGCGCGAGTTCTCCGCATGTCATCAGCATATCCTCAGGCACGGCTAGCGCTGGCGGAGACGCTGTTAGATATTCGCGCCGCGAACATGCCTCGCGAAGAAGCCATCTGCCTCGAATATCTCGGCGACTGCTACCTGGGTCAGCGGGATTACAAGAAGGCCTTGGAACACTACCAGCAGGCGATGAAGATCGCCGAGGAGACGGCCCCCCGCGGTGACCTCGTGCCCGAGCTTTGCCACAGACTGGCTGAGGCGCTGGTCAATCTGGGCGACGCGAATCAGGCAGTTCTTCTCTGTGAGCGCGGATTGCGAGTCGCTCGTGAAACGAGTGACCGCTACGAGGAGTGCGCCACACATCGCGTCCTGGCGATGGCACACCGAGCGGCCGGAAACCCAACCAAAGCTCACCGGATCGCCATGGAGGGCTTTTCCCTCGGGCGCTCCTACGAGATCCCCTATGAGTTGGCCCGCGCTCTAGCGTGGGACGGCGAGACTCGTCTGCAATCCAAGGGGCGAGACGATCAGATGATCGGCCGGCTCCAGCTATGGGAAGCAAGGACCGTCTTCGAGCGCATTGGCCTCCAAAACGAAGTACGCGCCCTCGACCACATCCTAGGTTTCGAGGAAGAGACGGATCAGCCCAACGTCGAATCTGGAGTCGCCGCCTTGGCTGGGATTTCTAATCTGGATCGCGGCGCCTTGCGGTTCGGAATTATCACCAGTAGTTCGGAAATGAGCGAAGCGGTTGCCACGATTCAGAGCATCGCGCCGAGCAAGATACCGGTTCTGATCTGCGGGCCAAGCGGCGTTGGGAAGGAGCTGCTCGCCCACGCGCTGCACCGAATGAGCGATCGTCGCAAGATGCCGTTTCTTCCTGTCAACTGCGGGTCGATCTCGGCGAGTTTGATCGAGAGCGAGCTTTTCGGTCACGAGCGAGGCGCTTTCACAGGTGCCATTGCATTGCGAGAGGGTCTGTTCACGGCGGCGGACAAGGGAACCATTTTCCTGGATGAGATCGGCGAATTGCCCCTCTCGACTCAGGCGACGCTACTCCGCGTGCTCGAGACCGGAGAGCTTAGGCGTGTCGGCAGCGACGAAGTTCGATCGATCGACGTACGGATCGTCGCGGCAACGAATGCCGACCTCGAAGGAATGGTGGAGCGTGGGCTCTTCCGCCGGGACTTGTTCTTCCGTCTAGAGGGTGTGAACGTCAAGGTGCCGCCTCTCCGTGAGCGCGAAGACGTCATTCGCGCGCTATTCCGATTCTTCTTCGCCGAAGCGATCGCCGCTTCGCGCAAGAAGATCTCGGTCTCCGATGATGTAGAGCCCCTGCTGTGCGCCTATGCTTGGCCAGGTAACGTCCGCGAGTTGAAGAATGAGATTGCACGAGCAGTCGCGATGGCCGAAAACGGGGCCGTCCTGGGGCGAGACGCATTCCTGCCCAAGCTTCGGAAGAAATCCCCTACCGCGCTGCGGGAAGCTCGCGAACGAGACGACGCCACGACTGAGGAGCGCTCTCGGATCCTGGAAGCGCTACGTGCTCACGCAGGCAATAAGGCCGACGCTGCGCGAAGTCTGGGTGGAATGAAGCGCACTACTCTTCTGTACAAGATCGATCGGCTTCACATCCGCCCCGAGGAGTACCAGACCGAAGAGAGTTAAGGCTTAGACCGCCTCCGCCGACCGCGTCGCCCGCACGACCCGCCAGTTCGCCCAGAACCCAACCGCCACCCGCAACACCACCGCGAACACAATCGGGAAAAGACACGCGACCACGCCCATATTCGCGAGCAGCGTGAACACGATAGAGAGGGCCGCAAGAACACCCGGGACCGCGATCAGCAGGGCCATAAGGCCCCAACTGAACCGCTGCCCCGAACGGACCGGAAGCGAGAACGGGACGGCAGGCGAGTAGCCCCGCGCAGTCACGAGCCCGGTGTCGCAGAGAATCGCCACCAGAACAACGTAGAGAACCCGTACCTCTACGGGCCAGCGGTCGTACCTGGCCACGTAAATGGCCAGGCCGATTACTGCCGGGACCAATAAGGAGATTCGAACGACCCAGGTCATGGCGGCCGAGAAGGCGCGGCGGCCGTTCGGGGCGATCAGGACGAACCAGAGAGCGGCGGGACGGCTGCTCGTCTGGAGAACCTGGGTTAGCAGCATCGCAGCATAGCCTAGCCCCATCCCGACCATCGTCACGGTGTACTGCGGCCACTCCTTCACCGAGGTGCGGGATGCCTGGGAGGAGACCAGCATGACGACGGGCATGATGAATGCCGCCATGAATCCCCCGCGAACCGCGACGTCGGACCGGAGGTGCGCGAGGAGTAGGCGGAGAAAAACACGGGGTCCCACCGCCCACTGGGGCCGCCAGGTACGGGACGCCGCGTGCTCGCGGGCTTTGGGGCGCGCCCGGCTGGTGACTGGCTCCAGGATGCGCTCGTCGAATCGGGTGTGGATCCATCGGGCGGAGAGCGGGAGCAGCACCAGAAACGACCCGAGGGCCAACGAGGCCCGCGTCAGCGTGGTCGCGCCGGCCTTGCCCGTGACCCACTCGACGGGCGCCGTGAACCAGAGAGTCGGGAACCACTTCCACCACCCCAGAGCGTCGATGGTCGGCACCGCCGCGCGCAAGACCGCGCCCCGCCCCAGAAATATGCCCAAGTACAGCACCGCGTAGACGGCGTGGAAAAAGGGCAGCACGCGATGGAGCGCGGCCTGGCCTCCCAGAGCCACGATGGCGGCGGTCGCCAGCATTCCTCCCGCGGAGATCGTGACGGTCAGCGCGACCGCCGCCATCACGTACCCCAGGCCCGCGGCGACGCTGTGGAACGCGATTCCGGTGGCGACCGCCGGGAGCGTGAAGGCGCACGTGGCCAGGATCGCGATGCTCCGGCCGACGGCGACGATCTTGGCCAGCACTACCGACCACGCGTCGTGCGGGTGGGCCGCGATCACGTGGTACTCGTTGGGATCGGCGAGCACGGCGAACTTGTCGGAGATGAGGTCCACCAACAGGAACGCCGCCCCCGTGGTCAGCGTGAACGCGACCCCGGTGATGGGCGACGGCGTCCCGACAATCCAGCGGAGGAAGTAGACGCTGAAGGCGAACGTGCTCAGATAGCGAAACTGCTCCGGCGTGATGCCGCGGAGCATGCCGCGTCCGGCACGCCCCAGCAGAGTCTTCCGCCGGAGAATGAGCCTCTGGGCGCGCGCGATCGGGCGGTACACGGCTGGAACGGCGCCCATCAGCCGGAGGGCGGAATCGGGGATCATGCGGGCAGGCCCGGCTTGGCTCCGGTCAGCTCGAGGAAAATCTCCGAGAGGCTCTGACCCGCGTGACCGGCGAGAAGCAACGCCGGCGAGCCGTCCGCGACCAGC
>JANLXD010000304.1:0-2491 GCA_031364935.1 Candidatus Eiseniibacteriota bacterium | reverse complement strand
GAGCTTCGAAACCCCCTGACCGGGATCGCGACCGGAGTCCAGTACCTGAGCCGCGGCTTTCCGGAGGGGGACGAGCGGCACGAGAGCGTCGCGTTTATATTGAGAGAGGTGGTGCGCCTCAACACCATCATCCAGGATCTCTTCACGGCCACGAAACAGCGCGAGGTGCTCGCCCGGCCGACCCGCGTCGCCGACGTCGTGGAGTGGGCGCTCCGCGGACTCGCGCCCGCCATCGAAGCATCCGGGGTGCGGATCGACCGTCCGGACGCCGATACATGGCCCACGGTCTCGGCCGATGCCGACCAGCTCCAGCAGGTGCTGTTGAACCTCATCCAGAACGCGGTGCAGGCCTCGGAGGCCGGGGCCGCGGTCGTGGTGCGGGCCTATCGGCGCGAGGGGGAGCGGCCCGCGGCGGTGATCGAGGTGGAGGACGCGGGGCACGGCATTCCCAGGGACGAGCTGCCCCGGATCTTCGAGCCGTTCTTCACCACGCGGCCAAAGGGGACGGGGCTGGGGCTGTTCGTGGCGCATGGTATCGTGCAGCGCCACGGCGGGGCCCTCGAGGTAGAGAGCGATGCCGGCCGGGGCACGCGATTCCGCGTGGTGCTCCCCGAAACGAACCCGTGAGGAGCGCATGGCGAAAGCGTCGATCCTGATCATCGACGACGACGAGACGATCCGCTACTTCCTGCCGCGCGATTTGGAGGCGGAGGGGTACCACGTGATCACGGCCGAGTCGGGCGCGCTGGGCCTTCGAGCGCTCGAGAAGGAGACCGTCGACCTCGTGCTCCTCGACATCCGCCTTCCCGACCGCACCGGGATCGAAGTGCTCCAGAAAATCCGCGCCCAGTGGCCCGACCAGATCGTGGTCATGCTCACCGGCGATCCCGACCACGAGAGCGCCGTCCGCGCGATGCGGTCGGGAGCGCGCGACTACCTGACGAAGGGGAAGCCGATCCGCGAGGAGCTCCTGGCCGTGCTGGAGCGCGAGCTCGCCACGCAGCGGCTGGGGCGCGAGGTGCAGCACCACCGCCGCGAGCGGAGCCAGCACTTCTCGCGCGAGTTCGTGCGTGGCCAGAGCGCGGCCATGCAGCAGGTCTACTCGGTGGTGGACCAGGTGGCGGCCTCCGACTCGACCAGCGTGCTGATCGACGGAGAGAGCGGGACGGGGAAGGAGCTGATCGCGCACCTGATCCACGAATTGTCGGGGCGGCGCGAGAAGCCGATGCTCGAGCTGAACTGCGCCGCCATCCCGCGCGAGCTTCTCGAGTCCGAGCTGTTCGGCCACGAGAAGGGCGCATTCACGGACGCGCGGCAGCAGAAGCAGGGGCTGCTCGAGCTGGCCAACGGCGGCACGCTGTTCCTGGACGAAGTGGGGGAGATGAGCCCGACGATCCAGGTGAAGCTGCTCCGCGTCCTCGAGCGGATGACATTCAAGCGCGTGGGCGGTACCAAGGACATCACCGTCAGCGTGCGCGTCATCTCGGCCACGAACCAGAACCTCGAAACCATGGGGCGCGAGCAGCGCTTCCGCGAGGACCTCTACTACCGGCTCAAGGTGGTTCCGATCCGCGTGCCGCCCCTCCGGGAGCGCCGCGAGGACATCCTCCCCCTGGCGCGGCACTTCCTCGCCCAGTTCAACGTGGCGTTCGCAAAGAGCTTCGAGCGGATCGAGGTCGACGCCGAGCGCGTGCTCCTCGCCTATCCCTGGCCCGGGAACATCCGCGAGCTCCGGAATCTCTTCGAGCGGATCGTGCTTCTGAACAAAGGAGCGACGATCGAGGCCCAGCACCTGTCGGCCGCCATCGCGCCGCCGGCCGCGCGTAACGGCTCGTCCTTGGACGTGCTCCGCTCGGTGATCGAGAGCGGACAGTTCGGGGAGGACGGCGTCGATCTCGAGAAGGCCCTGGGCGAGGTGGAGCGCGAGGTGATCCAGCGGGCGTTCGACTGGACCCGGGGGAACCAGAGCCGCGCGGCGCAGCTCCTCCAGATGAAGAGGGACAAGCTCCGGTACCGGATGAAACTCTACGGATTCCACGATGCCCCGGCCTCGGGCGAGCTCCTCTAGGCTCCTCGTCCCGCTCGTCGCGCTTCTGGCTGGCGGCTGCGGGTACACGCTCTCGAGCGTCCTTCCGTCCCACATCAAGACTCTCGCGGTGCCCGTCTTCGCGAACAGCACCGTGGAGTTCGGGCTCGCGGACGACGTGACCCGCGCGGTCCAGGACGCCTTCCTGGCCGACCGCCGGCTCCGCATTGTGGGGGAGCGCCAGGCGGACTCCGTGCTACGCGGGACCGTCGTCGCCTACCGGAATCAGCCCTTCAGCTACACGCGCGAAGAGAAGCCCACCCAGTACGAGATCGTCCTCACGGTCAAGGCTCTCTTCCGCGATCTGGTGAAGAACCACGACCTCTGGAAGGAGGACGCGCTCACGGTCCGGACCACGTACAATGTCGTTCCCGTGGGCGCCGCGCCCGCGAAGACCGAGGTGGA
>JANLXD010000301.1:0-2300 GCA_031364935.1 Candidatus Eiseniibacteriota bacterium | reverse complement strand
CTTCGCCTGTGGCGAATGCCGCGGCATACGGCTCGGTATAAAGCTCGACACGATCGGCTTTGGTCGCGGGAACAAGATCAATGCGTGATGGATCGGCGTCCATGAAGAGGCTCACGCGGCAGCCGAATCCGTGGAGCTGCTCGATGATCGGCTTCAACCGCTCGCCGTCCTTCTTGAGATCCCACCCCTGATTGCTCGTAATAGCATCGGGCGAATCTGGAACGAGCGTGCACTGCGCCGGCCGGAAGCGGCGTGCGAAGTCCATGTACTCGTGGAATGGATTCCCTTCGATGTTGTACTCGAGGCCGGGATGGGAGGCGACGAGAGCGGCGACCTCGGCCACATCCTCCGGGCGGATATGCCGCCGATCGGGTCGGGGATGCACGGTGATCCCGTGAGCCCCCGCATCGATGCAGATCCGCGCCGCGCGCAACACGCTTGGAATCCCGGTCTCGCGCGTGTTGCGGAGGGTCGCGACCTTGTTGACGTTGACGGAGAGCTTGGTCATCGGACTTGCCGCGGCTTGGCTCTGGTCGCGCTCAGAGCACGATCTCCGAAGCGCGCACCAGGTGGATCCCTTGCGAACGGAGCGTGTCCTTCTCGTCCTCGATGACGCCCAGGATGACCGCGCTCGGGTGGAGCGTCACGATCAGGGCCCCGCGCTGGATCGCGGTCTGGACCAGCTCTCGAAGTTTCGCGCGGACCGCGGCGGGCGTGTTGCCGCTCCCGTCCAGCGTGGCGCCCAGCGTGAGGGTGCGGGCGCCCACCTCTTCCCCGATCTCGTCGGCCACACTCGGCCCGCTGCCGTGCGCGTCCACGAAGGGAAGATCGCGCCGCTTCAGCTCGCCCAGGACCGCGCGCATCACGTCGGCGTCGTTCACGGCCGCCCCGCCGAGCCTGCTGATCACGCCGCGCGCGGTGCCGACGGTCGAGAGCCCCCGCGCGATCCGGTCTTCGATCTCCACCTGCGACAGGTCGAGAAGGATGGCGTCCTTCCCGGGATCCAGCCGCGGATAGCCGCGCGGCTCCATGGCGAGGTGGAGAAAGATCTCGCGCTTCGCACGCTTCAGGTCGCGCGCAACGCGCCCGGTGATCGGAAGATCGGAGCGGACCGCGAACGTGAACGGCACCGAACTCCGGAGATACGTGCGGTAGAGGTTTTCGTATTGCGGGTCGGCGTCGAGCACGATGAAGGCAATCTTGGCGTCGGCGTCGCTCATGACGGCGCTCGGCTCGACCACGATGGCGTGCGTGATGCGGTCGCCGAACCCCACGCGCAGATCTAGAGCCGTGCCCAGGGCCTGGGCCGGTCGCTCGGCCCCGCGGATCGAGCGGCCTCCCAGGACGATCATCGCCTGGGTGATCGCGTCGTTGATCCGAAAGAGCGACGCGCGCGGCGGCACCTGGATCCGCCACTGGACGGGGGCCTTCCCCGCTCCGGCCGCAGCCGCGGCCATCGGCCGCTCGTCGATGAAGCTGCGCGAGACTCCGATTTCCTCGAGCGCGCCCCGCAGCGTCCGGCTGGTCAGCCGAAGGAGCGCCGCGTGGTCGCCGGGCCGGATGAGGCGAAGGTACTCGGCCTGAACGCGGAGAGTGAGGCGGTCCCAGTCCGAATCCACGAAGGTGGCGGCGCGGCTGTCATCGGCTGAGGCGGCCGGTTGCTCCGTGTCGCGAGCCTTCGCGGCGCCGCGCCCGCCGAGCGGCTCGACGCGCAGGGAAGGGCCGTTTTGGGCAAGCCAGAAGACGACGCCAAGGAGCAGGGCGCCCAGACCTAGCAGGAGGAGGCGCGATCGCGGACGAGCGCGGCGCGCCGGAGCTTTCCGGGTTTTTCGGGCCAATCGAGGTTCGGGAGAAGGTTGTGGTGGTGCGAGGCGAGGCTCGCCTGAGCCGATACTAAGAGGAGGGGGTTAGGGCGTCAAGGAAGCGGGGAGGAACTAAACGAGCCGAACACCTACGGCGCGTTGTGGACCTCTTCCCAACGAATGATCTGCCAGAGGGTCTGCCCTGCGACTGTGACGGGCTTGGTCTTGAATTGGAATTCCTGGCTGCCCGTCACCTTGAGATCGTTCGCGTCGGACCGTTGCACTCCAATTTCGGGCTTGGGGACCGTGACTACGACCCAATCGGGCGGATCGCTTGGAAACGACTCCGTCCGCCAGGCGGTGCTGTCTTTGAAATCCATTCTGACGGCCGTGATCTTCGAGTCAAGCTGAAGCCCCCCGATCGCACGGACCTCGTCCGATTTGGCAAAGCTGAGCGCGCTGGGCGAGGGGTCGGTTTGATCGATCGAGGATCCCAGG
>JANLXD010000261.1:0-1744 GCA_031364935.1 Candidatus Eiseniibacteriota bacterium | reverse complement strand
CGAGATACCCCGAGAAAGGCATGATGATCTCACTGGGAAGGGGGATGCAGGCGCTCTCGATGGTCATGCAGACCACGATGCCGGCGTACCCCCACGACGAGATCGTGGAGAGGACGAAGGCGGACAGGGGCGCGATGATGGCTTCGAGGATCGACACCGCGGCACCCTAGCGGACCCTCCCGCGCGGGGACAAGCGGAAAGACTTCATTCTTGAGGGTGTTACGAGGCTCATGGTAGCGTCGAAGCTCAAATGAACTCCCGCAGGCCTCGACGACGGCCCTCCTGGGCGCAACTCGCCGCGGTGGGCTGCCTCCTCGTCGGCGCCCCCCTCGCGGCCGTCGCATCCCCAGAAGTGGTGGCGGTGCGCGGCGTCCCCTCGTCCCTGTCCGAGCAGTTCGGCCCCGCCGTTCCGGTCGCGCCCGGCGTGATCGCGGCGCCGACCGGAAGCGGCGTGGACTTCTACGGCCTGACCCCGTCCCAGGCGACCCGGCTGGGCTCGTTCCGGACCGCGGGCGCGATCTCGCGCGCGTCGGCCGCGGGCGCCACGGTGTTCCTTTTCGCGGGCACGCGCGGCATCGTGGCGGTGGACGCGTCGGACCCCGCGGCACCCGAGGCGGCGGGGTCGATCGGAAATCTGGGTCGGATCTCCCTGGGCGCCGCGGCGCCTTCCGGCGGGGGCGTCCTCGCGGCAGCCGATTCCGCCCTCCACTTCCTGAGATTTGACCCGCTCACCGGATTCGATCTTCGCCGCTCGGTCGTCTACAGAGACGGGCGGCACGTCGCCGCGATCGCCGCGAGCGGCGACTCGTTCCTGGTGGCGAGCAACCGGGGGATCGCGCCGGGGCGCGTGATCCTCACGCTCTATCGCATACGCGCGGGCGCCGACCCCGAGTCCTTGGCCGAGTTCGCTTTCAACGGCCATCAAGCGACCGACCTCGCGTGGCGCGGACCGATCGCGTTCGTTGGCGACGGCAATCTAGGCGTCCTGGTTGTCAACGTGCCGGCTCGCGCCATCGCCGGCAGCTATCCGGTGCTCAGCGTCCAGCTGGTGCGCTCGGTCGACGCGAACGATTCGGTCGTGGTGGTCGCGGCGGAGGGGAGGACGTTCGTCCGCTATCGGCGGGCGGGCGCGGCGGGGGATTCGCTCGCGGGGGAAACCGTGCGCATCCTGAGCCAGGATCCCGCCTACGCGCGCCTGAGCGGCGACCTGGCCGTGGCGTCGACGTACGACCAGATCGACGCCGCCCCTCCGGATGAGAGCGCCCGCTCGCTCCTCGAGTTTGTCTCCGTCTCCGGCGGAGCCGAGCCGCCCCCCGTGGGCGGCACCGGGCGGGTCCGCCGCGTGGCGGTAGCGGGCGGCCTGGCCTACGTGGCCGACTACACGGAGGGTCTTCGCATCTACCGCGCCGGAGGCGGAGACTCGAGCCTGGTCGGCGCGGCGCCACCGAATCCGGGCTCGCGCGCCGTGGACATCGCCCTCGATCCCGTACTCCCTCTGGCCTATCTCGCGAGCGGGCCCGCGGGGCTCGAAGTGTTCCGCATCGAGAATCCGGCGGCGCCGTTTCGGGCGGCCGCCGTGCCGCTTCCCGGCTCCGCGAGCGCGGTCGCGGTGGTGGCTCCCAATCTTGTCGCGGTGGCGAGGCGCGGGAACCCGGCGGGGGTCACGTTCTTCGACATCGAATTCAATGCCATCGACTCGAGCGTGGTCGCGATCGCGCGCGGCTCGGTGGACAATCCCTTCCTC
>JANLXD010000265.1:0-3875 GCA_031364935.1 Candidatus Eiseniibacteriota bacterium | reverse complement strand
GCTCGAATTCCTCGGGCCTGTTCACGCGGCGCATCCCCTTGCCGCCGCCTCCGGCCGCCGCCTTCAATACCACCGGGTAGCCGATCGCCTCCGCGGCGCGGCGAAGCTCGACCGGGTCGGCCACGGGCCCCTCGGTTCCGGCGAGCACCGGGACGCCCGCCGTGATCGCGAGCGCCCGCGCGCGCACCTTGTCGCCCATCGCGCGCGTCGCCTGTGGCGACGGACCAATCCACGTGAGCCCCGCGCCGGAAACCGCCTCGGCGAAGTCGGCCGATTCGGAGAGGAAGCCGTAGCCGGGGTGGATCGCGTCGGCTCCGGAGCGGCGCGCGGCGTCCAGAATGGCATCGACCTTCAGGTAGCTCTGGGATGCGGGCGGCGGGCCGATCGCGTAGGCCTCGTCGGCGGCGAAGAGGTGCGCGGCTTCCCGGTCCGCCTCGGAGAAGACCGCGACCGAGGCGATCCCCATTTCGCGGAGCGTGCGGAACACGCGGATCGCGATCTCGCCGCGGTTCGCGACGAGGACCTTCCGGATGGCGCGCGGGGGAGTCATGGGCCCGGGCCCGTCAGAGCGGGATGTTCCCGTGCTTCTTCGGCGGGAGCGACTGGCGCTTGTGGGCGAGCATCCGGAGCGCGCGGATCAGCCGCGGGCGCGTCTCCTGCGGCTCGATCACGTCGTCCAGGTAGCCGAGCCCGGCGGCGACGTACGGATTCGCGAACTTCTCGTTGTACTCCTCGACGAGCTTCGCGCGCGCCTTGGCCGAGTCCTTGGCCGCCTCGATCTCCTTCCGGTAGACGATCGCCACCGCGCCGTCCGCGCCCATCACCGCCAGCTCCGCCTGCGGCCACGCCACGTTGTAGTCGCCCCGGATGTGCTTGGAGGACATGACGTCGTAGGCGCCGCCGTAGGCCTTGCGCACCACCACGGTCAGCTTGGGCACGGTGGCTTCGCAGTAGGCGTAGAGGAGCTTCGCGCCGTGGCGGATGATCCCGCCCCACTCCTGCTCGGTGCCGGGGAGAAACCCGGGGACGTCCTCGAGCGTGACGAGCGGAATGTTGAACGCGTCGCAGAAGCGGACGAAGCGCGCCGCCTTGGTGGAGGACTTGATGTCGAGCACGCCGGCGAGCATGGCCGGCTGGTTGCCCACGATCCCCACGGGGCGTCCGTCCAGGCGCGCGAAGCCGACGACGATGTTGGGCGCGTAGTGCTCGTGCACCTCGAAGAAGTCGCCGTCGTCCACGATCAGACGGACGATCTCCTTCATGTCGTAGGGCTTGTTCGGCTCCGGAGGGACGATGTCGTTCAGCCGCGCCTCCATGCGCTCGGCCGAGTCCTGGGTCGCGCGCAGGGGTGGGTCGTCCACGTTGTTCTGCGGGAGGAAGGAGAGGAGGCGCCGGATCCCGGCGATACAGGCCTCGTCGTCTTCCATCGCGAAGTGCGCGACGCCGCTCTTCGTGTTGTGGGACATCGCGCCGCCCAGCTCTTCGAAGGAGACGTCCTCGTTGGTGACGGTCTTGATGACGTTGGGACCGGTCACGAACATGTGGCTGGTGCCCTTGACCATGAAGACGAAGTCGGTGATCGCGGGGGAGTAGACCGCGCCCCCGGCGCAGGGTCCCATGACGGCGCTGATCTGCGGCACGACGCCGGAGGCGAGCGTGTTGCGCAGGAAAATCTCGGCGTAGCCGCCCAGCGACTGCACGCCTTCCTGGATGCGCGCGCCGCCCGAGTCGTTCAGCCCGATGATCGGCGCGCCGTTCTCCACGGCCAGGTCCATCACGTTGGTGATCTTCTTCGCGTTCTCCTCGGAGAGCGTCCCGCCGAAGACGGTGAAGTCCTGCGCGAAGACGAAGACCGTGCGGCCGTCCACGGTGCCGTAGCCCGACACCACGCCGTCGCCGGGGATGCGCCGATCGGCCATGCCGAAGTCGGTGGTGCGGTGCTCGACGAAGACGCCGGTTTCCTGGAAGGAGTGGGGGTCCAGCAGAAGCTCGATCCGCTCGCGGGCGGTCAGCCGCCCTTCGGCGTGAAGCTTGGCGATGCGCTCCTCGCCGCCTCCTTCGAGGACGGCCAGGCGGCGCCGGCGCAGCTCTTCGATGGGGGCGCGTCGCGTCAGATTCGAGGCTCCGATAGAGGGAGCGAACACATCGCCAAACGTGCGGGAATCCTATCGGAACGGCGTCCGGTGTACAATGCCGGGTCCCAGACCGACCGTGTCCCTGGAGGTGCCTCCGCATGAGCCCGCGAAAAACCCGTCCCACGCTGCCCGAACGCCGCCTGGCCCGCATGAACTGGATGGAGGCGGGGGAGTGGGTCCCGGCCGAGATCGACACGGTCCTGGTGCCCGTGGGCACGCTGGAAGCGCACGGAATCCTGAGCCTCGGCACCGACAACGAGATCCCGTCGCGGCTGTGCGACGCGATCGCGGCCCGGCTGAACGCGCTGGTGGCGCCCGTGATCCCCTACGGCGTGACCGCGCACCTCGGTGCGCTCCCCGGCAGCACCCACGTCCCGGCGGCTCCATTCACCGAGTATGTGGTCGCAGTACTGATCGCGCTCACCCACCAGGGCTTCCGGAACCTCATCGTGATGAACGGACACGGCGGGAATACCGAAGCGCTGAAAGAGGCGACGCGGCGCGTGCACGAGGAGACGGGCGGCTATCTCGCGGTCTTCAACTGGTGGACGGAGTGCCTGCCCTTGTCCGAGGAGATCCTGGGCGTGCCTGGCGGCCACGCCGGGGCCGACGAGACCGCGGCCATGCTCGCGATCGCGCCCGAGCAGGTGTTCCCCGATCGCTGGGACCCCTCGCTCGCCTTCGAGCACCGGAATTCCCTGATCGCGTTCCCCGAGCCGGGCTCGCTCATCTTCTACGGTGGAAAGCGGAGCGACCCCGTCACGAACGCGAAGAAGGCGCGCGACTACTGGACGCGCGTGGTGGAGCACGTGGGCGAGGTACTGGAGGATTTGGCCATGCGCTGGGAGCGCGAGGGGTATCCCGCCCCGCGGGCCCGGCGAAGCGCCCAGGAGTCGGCGGCGAGCGGGGCCAACGGCCACGGAGCGCACCCCCCGCGGCGGCGTAGGAAGTAGGCCAGGAACACCGGAGCATTCACGATGGCGGACATGGTTCTCGACGACGATCAGATGTGCTTCTGCTGCGGGTCCAAGAACCCGATCGGGCTGAAGCTGACCTTCGAGCCCACGTCCGAGGGCCGCTTGCGCACGATTTGGCGCCCCCGGAAGGAGCACCAGGGCTTCAAGGACATCGTCCATGGCGGACTGGTCGCGACGGTGCTCGATGAAGTCATGATTCGCATGCTTTACCACGGCGGCATCGAGGCGGTCACCGGGACGATAGAGACCAAGCTGATGAAGCCGCTCCGCTGGGGACGCGATTACCGCTTCGAGGCGTGGCTGGTCCGAGACCGCGGGCGCGCGGTGACCACCGAGGCGGAGGCTTTCGACGCAGAGAGCGGAGAGCGCGTGGCCCGGGGGAAGGCAACCTGCGTCCGCGTGTGATGGGATGGGCCGTCGCGGCCGCGATGGCCGTCATCGCGGTCGGAGGCATCGCGGGCGGCGGCTGCACGGCCAGGTCCAAGCATCCGGAACACGCCGTGCTCCCCGCGTGGGCCCGCGACGAGTTCCGCCGGCTCGGGCTCGAGGAGCGCCTGGAGATCCACGAGAAGATTGACCCCGCGTTTCAGCTCGGAGACTTCGACGGCGACGGTCAGCTCGACGTCGCCACTCTGACGCGGGATCGGAGCAGCGGAAAGCTTGGCGTTCTGATCCTCCACCGCGCGGGCGGCGGTCACGTTCTGGGAGCGGGACGCCCGTTCGGGAACGGCGGGGACGATTGGAATTGGCTGGGGAGCTGGAA
>JANLXD010000243.1:0-1517 GCA_031364935.1 Candidatus Eiseniibacteriota bacterium | reverse complement strand
GCGGGGCAGCGTGCGCCTGAACCGGCGCCCGCTCGACGCCGGGAGCATTCTGCGCGACTCCCTCTTCTCGCTCTCCGAGCGGACGCTCCTCACGTCGGCGACGCTCGCCTCCCCCGCTTCCAAAGACGGCGGGGCCCTCGCGCTCGGTCTCGCCCCGGACGAGTCCGAGATCGTCCGGCTGCCGTCGCCCTTTCCGCTCGAGCGGCAGATGGCGACACTGGCCCTCGACGGGCCCGAGCCGGGCGATCCCGCATTCCCGCGCGTGGTCGCGGCCCTCGTCGGCTCTCTGGCCGCGGCGCTCCGCCGGAACACCCTCGTCCTCCTGACTTCCTACCAGATGCTCGAGGAGGTGGCGGCGCGAGTCCGGCCGGCGCTGGACGCGACCGGCATTCCGCTCCTGGTGCAGACGCCGGGAGCGGCGGCGGGTCCGCTCGCGCGCGAGTTCCGCTCAGGCGCCGGAGCGGTCCTCCTCGGGACCGCCTCTTTCTGGGAGGGGGTCGATTTTCCTGGCGAGGCGCTCGAGGTGCTCGTGATCGCGCGCCTTCCGTTCGCGGTGCCGACCGACCCGGTCGTGGCCGCGCGATCGGAGCGGATCGCCGAAGAGGGGGGCGATCCCTTCCGTGACCTCATGCTTCCCGAGGCCATTCTCCGCTTCCGCCAGGGCGTGGGCCGCCTCATCCGGACCGCGACCGATCGAGGCGCCGTGGTCGTGGCCGACCCGCGCATCGTCCGCTCGTGGTACGGCGAGAAGTTTCAGGCCGCGCTCCCGACGCCGCCCCGCGTCGTCCGGAGCGGAGACGAGGCCGCGGCGCTTCTGACTCGGTGGTTCGCGTGACCGCGACCCGGGCGACGACCGGAGCGCGCGTCACCGTGGGAGGGGCGCCGCTCACGCTGGCGGATCTCGCGGCGGTCGCCGCGGGAGCCGGCGTGGGGCTCGCGCCGTCGGCCAAGCCCCGGATCGCCTCCTCGCGCGCGCTGGTCGAAGAGGTGCTCCGCCGAGGCGAGGCCGTCTATGGCGTGAACACCGGCTTCGGCGCGCTCAAATCGGTGCGCGTTCCGGACGAGGACGTGGAGCCGCTCCAGCTGAATCTGATCCGGAGCCACGCCGCCGGGTACGGCCCCGAGCTCGAGCCCGAAGCGGTCCGGCTCATGCTCGCGCTCCGCGCCCATTCGCTCGCGCTCGGAATGAGCGGCGTGCGGCCTCTCCTGATCGACCACCTTCTCGCGATGCTCGCCGGTGACGTCCTTCCTGTCGTCCCCAGCCGCGGCTCCCTGGGCGCGAGCGGCGACCTGATCCCCCTCGCCCACCTGGCGCTGGCGATGGTCGGCGAAGGGGAAGCGCGGCGCGCGGGCCGGCTCGCGCCCGCGGCGGAGCATCTTCAGGCGGCGGGCGTGGCCCCGGTCACGCTCCAGGCGAAGGAGGGGCTCGCCCTCATCAACGGCACCCAGGCCGCGGCCGCGCTCGGGGCGCTCGCGCTGCTGGAAGGATTCGAGATTCTGCGCGCGGCGCACGCCGC
>JANLXD010000241.1:0-2857 GCA_031364935.1 Candidatus Eiseniibacteriota bacterium | reverse complement strand
ACTTGCTTTTGACTCGGAAATCATCTTCGGAAAGGAACGATCGCGCATGTCCGGGCTCTTCATAGGTCTGATCGTCACGGTTCACGTCGCCGTCTGCATCGGCCTCATGATCTCGATCCTTCTCCAGTCGGGGAAGGGAGGGGGGCTCGCGGGCGCCTTCGGCGGCGGGTCGAGTCAGACGCTGTTCGGAGGACGCGGCGCGGCCGGGTTCCTGAGCCGCGCCACGACGGTTCTGGCGGTCGTGTTCTTCGTGACGTCGCTCACGCTGGGCCTGTACTCGTCCCGGGCCGGAGCCCGGCGGAGCCTGGTCCAGGAAGAGGCGCGGCGCCGCGCGGGAAGCGCGGCTCAGGCGCCGGCTCCCGGCAGGACGCCCCCGGCGACGACGCCGAGCGGGACTCAAGCGCCGGCCCCGGGCGGCACGACCGCGCCCACGCCTCCGGCTACCGGCAACGGGCAGGCGCCCGCGACCGGCGGTCGATGACGCATCGAATGCCCGGGTGGTGGAATCTGGTAGACACGTACGTTTGAGGGGCGTATGGGTAACCCCGTGCGAGTTCAAATCTCGCCCCGGGCACCACGATGGGTCCTCTTCCCTGACGGGAAGGGGGCCCTTTTTTTCGCCCCGATCGAAGCGATCGGCGGGATGCTAGGGGAGCGGGTTCTCCGGGCGGGACATGGCCTGGGCGCCGGCGCGGGCCGCCGGGGGCTCGGGGATGATCCCGATCAGCCGGATCAGAAAGCGCTCTTCCCCACGCACCTCGTTCCGGGCGCCGCAGTGGTGGCAACGGATATAGGAGCGGCGAGGGTCTTCCTTCAGATGAAAAATCTGGTTCGGGCCGAACAGCTTGCCGCACTTCAGGCACTCGACCGCGGGATTCGAAACAAGCTCGGACATCTCGGGCATCCTGGCTCCTTATCGTGGCGGAGCGGCGCGCGCGGGCCGTCCCCGCGCCGAGGCTCGAAAGACTCGTACTATAGCGACGCTCCCGCCGGGCGGCAAGACGCGTGACCGCGCCCGGGACTGCTCCCTCCACTCCCCCTACTCCCTACGACGTCTCCCGCGCCGCCGATTACTGGGGGGGATCGCGCCACGAGGGCGCGGACGAGCTGGCCGCGGTGCTGAGCCGGGGCGAGCCCGCGCACGTGAACGCGGCGTATGACGCGTGGGAAGCGGGGGTGCTCGGGGACGCGCTCTTCGAGACGCAGGGGGCGCCGGAGTCCGGCCGCGGGCTCGACCTGGCTTGCGGCGTCGGGCGCATCTCGGTGCGCCTCTCGCCTCGGGTGCGCCGGCTCGCCTGCGGGGATCTCGCGGCGGGGATGCTCCGGCGCCTTCGGCAAAACGCCGCGTCCTCCCACGTGACGAACCTCGACCCGCTCCGGCTCCGCTCCGACCGCCTCCCGTTTCGGGACGGCGCCTTCACTCTCGCCGTCTGCCTTGGGCTCTTGGAGCATCTCCCGCCCGACGTGCGGCGCGCGACGGTGGCCGAGCTCAAGCGCGTGCTCGCTCCGGGCGGTGTGCTCGCGCTGGTGCTCAACAACGACGAGAGCCGCTTCCTCCAGGACCCGGCCGACAATCCGCATCGCGTCGCGTCCCAGCGCGAGAACGGCTACTACTGCGCCGTGGTGAAGCAGCGGGAGCTTCTCGCCGAGGCCGCCGCTGATTTCAGGGAGCGGATGCTCGGCTCGAACCTCTTCTACTCGCTCCAGCGCCACGCGTCGCGGGCGCTGCCCGAAGAAGGGCGGCGGGATCCGCGCCTCGCCCCGTTCTTCGAGCGCGCCGCCCTGATGGATCGCGCCCTCCGGCCCGCGGGCGCCATGGCGAACGCCGCGGCCGACCACCACCTCCATCTCCTTGTGCGCCGATGAGCGGGGCCCCGATCCTCGTCACCGGCGGCGCGGGCTACATCGGCTCCGTCCTGGTCCGCCAGCTTCTCGCCGAGGGGGAGCGCGTGCGTGTGCTGGACCGCTTCCTGTTCGGGGGGGAGGGGCTCCGCGACCTCGAGTCGAACGGCGACCTGGAGGTGCTGCACCGCGACCTGCGCGATCCCCGCGCCCATGCCGAGGCGCTCGAGGGCGTGGAGACGGTGATCCATCTCGCCGCGATCGTGGGGGACAAGGCGTGCGCCCAGGACGAGGAGCGCGCGGTCCAGACCAACTGGACGGCGACGGTCGCATTCGCGCGCTCGGCCGCGGCGCGGGGCGTGCGGCGCTTCGTCTTCGCGTCCACGTGCAGCGTCTATGGCGAGGGGCGGGACGAGCTGTTGACCGAGGAGTCGCCGGTGGGGCCGCTCTCGCTCTACGCGGAGACGCGCTGGCACGCCGAGCAGGGACTCCTGGAGCTCGCTTCCGAGGGGACGCTCGACCCGATTCTCTTGCGGTTCGGCACCGTCTACGGCTTCTCCCCCCGCATGCGGTTCGATCTGGTGGTGAACCTCCTCGCGCGCGACGCGGTGCTGAAGGGGGAAGTCTCGATCTTCGGCGGGGAGCAATGGCGCCCCTTCGTGCACGTCGCCGACATCGCGCGGGCGCTACGGATGGCGCTCACCGGGCCGATTCCCGAGGGCGCACCGATCCTGAACGTGGGGGATAATCTGGAGAACTATCAGCTCCGCGAGCTTCGAGATTTGATCGAGGAGAACGTCCCGGGCGCGCGGGTGCGCATCCTCCCCGCGGCGAAGGATACGCGCAACTATAGCGTCTCCATCGAGCGGATCGAGCCTTCCGGTATGGATGAGAGGGCAAAGGCGGAGTCCTTCATCGCCATCCGGCTCACGCCTACGGATGCGAAAATCCAGGAGCATGTCTCGGAGGTGAAGGTGCTGATCGACCGCTCCCTCGCGTGCGCGACGCAGGTGGA
>JANLXD010000258.1:0-2617 GCA_031364935.1 Candidatus Eiseniibacteriota bacterium | reverse complement strand
ACCAGAAAGCCATCCACCTCGAGGATCTTCCGGCGCGCGAGGTGAAGCTCCAGCTCTTCGGCATCGCGCACGAGCTGTTCACCGGCGCGGGCTACCAGCAGATCGGCATGGACCACTTCGCCGTCCCCGGCGATTCCCTGGCGGTGGCCGCGCGCGAGCGGAAGCTCTTCCGGAATTTCATGGGCTACACGACGCACCCCGCGCGCGACTACATCGGCTTCGGCGTCTCGGCGATCGGAGACCTGGGAGGTGCGTTCGCCCAGAACACGAAGAAGCTGAATCGCTACAAGGACGCGCTCGACCAGGGGCTGCCTCCCATCGAGCGCGGGTTCGAGCGGAACCGGGACGACGAGATCCGGCGCGACGTGATCCAGGAGCTGATGTGCAACTTCCATCTGGATGTCGGGCCGATCGAGTCGCGCTACGGCATCCGGTTCGCCGAATACTTCGCGGACGCGCTCCGCGAGCTGGACGAGGGGCCGGTGGCCCACGGCTTCGTGCGGCGGAACGAGCGCGAGATCGAAGTGACCGAGGCGGGGCGGCTGTTCGTCCGGAATTTCTGCATGGCGTTCGACGCCTATCAGAAGAAGAACGAGGCGGAGAAGAAGCCCATCTTCTCTCGCACCGTATGAAGCGCCCCGACTCTCAGCTCGCCGGCAAGAAGACCGGCATCCTGCTCCTGAACCTGGGCGGGCCCGACACCCTCGCCGCCGTCCGCCCCTTCCTCATCCGGCTCTTCAGCGACCGCGAGATCATCCGCCTCCCCGGCGGGTGGATCGGGCAGTGGGTGATCGGCCGGCTGATCGCGATGAAGCGGACGCGGGAGGTGCAGGAGAACTACGCCAGGATCGGGGGCGGCTCCCCCATCGTCTGCTGGACCACGAGGCAGGGAGAAGGAATCGTGGAGCGGCTCCGCGCGCGCGGGCACGACGTGGAGTACGCGATGGCCATGCGCTACTGGAATCCCGACACCGACGCGGCGCTGGATCGATTGGAGGCGCTGGGCTGTGATCGCCTGGTCGCGCTGACGTTGTACCCGCACTACACCACGGCCAGCACCGGTTCGAGCGTGGCGGAGCTTCTGCGGGTGATGAAGCGGCGGCGGACGCGGCTCCCGTTGATGCGCGTGGAATCGTGGTACGACCATCCCGGCTACATCGACGCGCTGGCCGCGCGCGTGCGCGCCACGCTCGACACCTTTCCCGCCGGCTCGAGGCCCACGCTTCTGTTCACCCCGCATGGACTCCCGAAGCACTTCATCGACGACGGCGATCCCTACTGCGAGCACATCCGGGTCACGATGGAGGGCGTGCGCTCACGCCTCCCCGATCTCCCTTGGACGCTGGGCTACCAGAGCCGCGTCGGCCCGGTGGAGTGGATCGGCCCCGGCACCGACCAGGTCATCGACCGGCTGGGACAAGAGGGCGTGAAGGATGTGGTGGCCGTGCCGATCTCGTTCGTGTCCGACCACATCGAAACGCTCTACGAGATCGACATGCTCTACGGGGACCAGGCGAAGCGGGTGGGGATCACAAATTTCCGGCGTCCCGAAGGGCTGAACGACTTTCCGCCGTTCCTCGACGCGCTGGCTGACGTCGTGGAGCCGGCGCTGGCGTCCGGGCCGGAGGCGGCAGCGACGGGAGCGGCAGCGCCCCGCTCAGGGCTTTCGCGCCAGGATCAGCGAGTCCAGCTCGGCGCGCGATAGCTCCGCTACTATCCGCGCCATGCGCGTCGTCATTGTGGGTGGAGGGATCGCGGGTCTCGCGGCGGCGTGGGCCATCCGCGCGGAGGCCGCGCGGCGTGCGGAGACGCTCGATCTGACCCTGCTGGAGGCCGGCCCGCGCGCGGGAGGCAGGATCCGGACGACCCACGAAGGCGGCTACCTGGTCGAGTGGGCCGCCAACGGCGTGCAGGGGACGGGAGGCGCGGCGTCGCGCTTAGCCGAGGCGGCCGGCCTGGCGGGGCAGCGTGTATCGGGCCGTCCGGAGGCCGCGCGCCGGTACGTCGCGAGGGGCGGGGGACTCCACCGGCTTCCGCAAAGCCCCGCGGCACTGTTCCGATTCGGCGGCCTCTCCCCCGCCGCGCGGCTCCGCGCCGCGATGGAGCCTCTCTTCGCCCGCCGCGTATCCCGCGAGGAGAGCGTCCACGACTTCGCGGCGCGGCACATCGGCGAGGAAGCGGCCGAGGTCCTGGTCGGCGCGATGGTGCGCGGCGTTTTCGGGGGAGACGCAAAGAAGCTCTCCGTCGACGCGGCCTTCCCCGCCCTGCGCGAGATGGAGAAGCGGCACCGCTCGCTCGTGCTCGCCATGATGTCGCGGCGTGGCGCGCGTGATCGGGGCGGCCGCACCCTCTGGAGCTTCGCCGGTGGCATGCAATCGCTTGCCGACGCGCTGGCTGACCGACTCGACCTCGCCATCCGTCTCGCCACTCCCGTGCTCGCCGTGGAGAAGGGACCGTCCGGCTATGCGGTCCGGGTCGCGAGCGGCGAGTCGCGGTACGGGGACGCCGGCGGTGAGGCCATCCCCGGCCGCGCCCCCCCGGGCCCCCGTCGGCCCGCGTGACACAGACTGGCCGCCGCGGGCGCGGCCAACGAATACGGCGGGGGCGCGGGGGGGGG
>JANLXD010000221.1:0-7434 GCA_031364935.1 Candidatus Eiseniibacteriota bacterium | reverse complement strand
GGGATGGGGCGCATCCGGAAATTCCTGGACGACGGCGTGGCGAAGGGAAAGATGACCGCCGAGGACCGGGACAAGCTGATCGGGAACCTCAAGGGCACGATCAAGCTGAATGACCTGGCGCTCTGCGAGCTGGTGATCGAGGCGGCAGTGGAAAACCTCGAGACCAAGCGGCAGGTGTTCAGCACGCTCGACCAGGTGGTGTCGGCCGACGCGGTGCTCACGAGCAACACCTCTTCGCTCTCGATCACCGAGATCGCGGCGTTCACGCGCCGCCCCGACCGCGTGCTCGGCCTCCATTTCTTCAACCCCGTGCCGGTCATGAAGCTGGTGGAGATCATCCGAGCGCTCTCCACCTCTGACCAGGCCTTCGCGAGGGCGCAGGAATTCGTGACCCAGATCGGGAAGACCCCGGTGATCTGCAGGGACACACCCGGGTTCGTGGTGAACCGCCTCCTCGTCCCCTACCTGCTGGACGCGGTTCGAATATTAGAGTCGGGGATCGCATCCAAGGAGGACATCGACAACGGCATGAAGCTGGGGTGCGGGCATCCCATGGGGCCGTTGACTCTCCTGGATTTCGTGGGGTTGGATACGACGTACTTCATCGCTAACATCATGTTCGAAGAGTTCAAGGAGCCTCGATTCGCCGCACCGCCGCTCTTGAAGCGGATGGTGCTGGCCGGCCACCTGGGCCGGAAGTCGGGCCGCGGCTTCTACGAGTACCCGAAATAGGACGGAAGGCGGACCATGGCACGTGAAGAGATCGTGATCCTGAGCGGCGCGCGAACGCCGATGTCGGAGTGGGTCGGAGGACGCGCCGGAAACGGCAAGCCGGGCGGAGCGCTGAAGGATGTCTCGGCGATCGATCTGGGCGCGATCGCGGCCAAGGCGGCGCTCGAGCGCTCCAAGGTCCCTCCCGACGTGATCGACCACGTGGTGATGGGGAACGCGCTCCAGACGAGCGGCGACGCCCTCTACGGAGCGCGCCACGTCGCGCTGAAGGCCGGCGTTCCCGTGCCCGTTCCCGCGCTGACGGTGAACCGGCTCTGCGGGTCGGGGATCCAGTCGGTCATCTCGGGCGCGCAGATGATCCAGCTCGGCGAAGCCAACTTCGTCCTCGCCGGCGGCATGGAGAACCTGAGCCAGGCCCCGTTCGCGATCCGCGGCGCGCGGAGCGGGATCAAGATGGGGCAGGGCGCGCTCGAGGACACGCTCATGGTCGCGCTCCGCGACTCCTACTGCGGCTGCTTCATGGCGCAGACCTCGGACAACCTGGCGCGCCGGTTCAACATCACGCGCGAGCAGCAGGACGAGTTCGCGCTGCGCTCGATCACCGAAGGGCGCCGCGCCATCGAGTCGTGCCTCTTGAGCGAGGAGATCGTGGCCGTCACGCCGCCCGGGAAGGACGCGAAGCCGGTGGAGAAGGATGATCACGCCTTCGAGGGCGCCACCCTGGAGAAGCTGGCCAAGCTGCCGCCCGCCTTCGGCAAGGAGTCGTTCGTCACCGCGGGCAACGCGAGCGGGATCGTGGACGGCGCGGCGGCCGTGGTCGTCACGTCCGCGCGGCATGCCGAGCGGCGGAACCTCACGCCAATGGGGCGCGTGGTGTCGTGGGCAACCGTCGGCGTGGACCCCGACACCATGGGGATCGGCCCGGTGCCGGCGACACGCGCGGCGCTCAAGGTGGCGGGTCTGGACGTGGACGACGTCGACCTGTTCGAGATCAACGAGGCGTTCGCGGGACAGTACCTCGCCGTGGAGCACGAGCTGGGAAACCCGCGCGAGAAGACCAACGTGAACGGCGGCGCCATCGCCCTGGGGCACCCGCTCGCGGCCAGCGGCACGAGGCTCATTCTGACCCTCCTCTTCGAGCTGCGCCGCCGGAAGAAGCGGTGGGGCGTGGCCGCCGCGTGCATCGGGGGCGGCCAGGGGATCTCGATCGTGGTCGAGGCGATCCCGTCGTGACCGACCCGCCGCGGAAGCGCGGCGCCTCGCCGCCCTCCCCACGCTCTCCCCATCCCGAAGAGCGCGACCTGATCTACGACTGGAACGTGGGCGACCAGCCGGCGCGCACGCCGCCGCGCCGCGTTCAAGTGGTGGACGAGACGCTTCGCGACGGGCTTCAGTCTCCTTCGGTCGCCGATCCGTCGATCGAGGACAAGATCCGCGCGCTCCACTTCCAGGCGCGCATCGGCGTCCATGGAAACGACATCGGCCTCCCGGGCGCCGGGCCCCGCGCCAAGGCCGCGACGCTCGCCCTCGCGCACGAGATGGCGAGCGCGCGCCTCGCGATCGAGCCCTACTGCGCCGCGCGCACCCACAAGGACGACATCGATCCCATCATCGACATCACGCAGAAGACCGGGCTTCGGATCGAGGCCGCCACGTTTATCGGCTCGAGCCCCATTCGGCAGTACGCCGAGGAGTGGGACCTGGACCGGCTTCTCCGCCACACGGAGGAGGCCGTGACCTATTCGGTCCAGAACGGCGTCCCGGTCATGTACGTGACGGAGGACACGACGCGGGCGCGGCCCGAGATCCTCCGCAAGCTCTACACCACCGCGATCGAGTGCGGGGCGCGGCGCGTCTGCGTCTCGGACACGGTGGGGCACGCCACTCCCGAGGGGACCACGCGGGTCATCCACTTCATGCGCGAGGTGGTGGACGCGACGGGCGAGACGGTGGGCGTCGACTGGCACGGCCATCGCGACCGCGACCTGGGCGTGGCGAACGCGTTGGCCGCGCTCCTCGCCGGAGCGGACCGCGTGCACGGGACCATCCTGGGCGTGGGGGAGCGCGTCGGGAACGCGCCGCTCGATCTGATCCTGATCAATCTGCAGCTCCTGGGCTGGCTCCAGTGCGACCTCTCCGTGCTTCCCGAGTATGCCGCGCTCGTCTCCCGCTCGTGCCGCGTGCCGATCCCGTACAACTATCCGGCGCTGGGGCGCGACGCCTTCCGGACCGGCACGGGCGTGCACGCCGCGGCGGTGATCAAGGCGCAGCGGAAAGGGGACGCCTGGCTGGCCGACCGCGTCTACTCCAGCGTCCCGGCCGGGATGCTCGGACTGAAGCAAGAGATCAACGTGGGACCGATGTGCGGCGAATCGAACGTGATCTACTGGCTGGTGGAGCACGGCCACGAGCCCGAGCGTCCGCTGGTCGAGCACATTTTCCGCCTGGCGAAGCAGCGGGACACGGTCTTCGAGGATGCGGAGCTGATCCAGATCGTGGCCGCGTTCCGCGCGGCCGGAGCCTCGGCTCGTGGCTAAGCGCTACCGCGTGGCGGTGCTGCCCGGAGACGGGATCGGGCCCGAGGTCACCCGCGAGGCGGTCGAGACGCTGAAGCTGGCGGGGGAGATGGGCGGATTCGGCTTCGAGTGGACCCAGTACCCATTCGGCGCCGACCACTACCTGAAGACCAAGGAGACCTTCCCGCCCACCGCGCTCGAGGAGATGCGCGGCCACGACGCAATCCTCCTCGGGGCGATCGGAGACCCGCGCCTCCCGCCGGGGATGCTCGAGCGTGCGATCATCTCCGGCATCCGATTCGGGCTGGACCTGTACGTGAACCTGCGCCCCATCCGTCTCTTTCACGCAGACCTCTGCCCCATCAAGGGCAAGGGCCCCGAGCACGTGGACATGATCGTCGTGCGCGAGAACACGGAGGACGTCTACGCAGGCATCGGCGGCTTTTTGAAGAAGGGAACGCCGGACGAGGTGGCGGTGCAGGAGATGATGTTCACGCGGAAAGGCGTGGAGCGGGTGATCCGCTATGCGTTCGACCTCTGCGTTCGCCGCCAGAAGACGAACAAGCTCACGCTGGTGGACAAGGCCAACGCTATCGGCGCGATGGACATCTGGACGCGCGCCTTCGAGGAAGTGGGGCGCGAATATCCGGGCGTCACGCGCGACCACGCCTACATCGACGCGGCCTGCATGTGGCTGGTGAAGAATCCCGAGAGCTTCGACACGGTCGTCACGTCGAATATGTTCGGCGACATCTTCACCGACCTGGGCGCCGCGGTTCAGGGGGGCATGGGAGTCGCCGCGTCGGGCAACATCCACCCCGGGCGCACCTCCATGTTCGAGCCGATCCACGGCTCCGCGCCCAAGCACGCGGGGCGGAACGTGGCCTCGCCCATCGGGGCCATCCTCGCGGGGCAGATGCTCCTGGAGCACGTGGGGGAGGGGGAAGCGGCGGCTGGCTTGTACGAGTCGGTACGATCCCTCTTCGCCGGCGGAAAGCTCCGATCCACGGGAACCGACAGCGGGATCAGCACATCCGAGCAGGGCGCGGCGGTGCGCGAGGAGATGCGCCGCCGGCTGGGAGCCCGCGCCACGGCCTGACGCACCTCTCCCCCGGGGCCTCCGCCGGGTTGCCCGGGGCCGAAAACCCTTGCCCACCCCCTAAATTCCAACTACCCCCTGCCCAAAAGGCCTTTGCTACAATTTTCCTGTCCCGGCGGAACGCCGGGAGGCTGGCCGGCAGCGGACCGGTGAACGTCGGGATCCCCTCCCAAAGCCCAAACGGGCTGTCCGTCGACGTTTCCGCTGTCCCATCCAGTCCAAATCCACCTGCCCCACCCTCCCCGGAGCATTTTGGAACGCCGCTTGCACACGCGCGCTAAGAGGTCGTCCTCGCATCTCGTCGGGGGCCCAATGACAGGGGCTCTTTGCTGCTGCATCAAGGAGGTCTACATGAAGTTCGTTTGGCGGCTACTCGCACTGGGTGCGCTGCTGTGCTTGCCGTTCGCGGCGCCGGCGTCGGCCCAGTACATGTTTATGGATACGAACGGTGATGCGGTCCATACGTCAGCGGACGTCATGAGTCCGAATGGAACGCAGACATCGGCTGACATCTACGTCGTCACCAATCAGAACCGAAACGGAACCACGGCCGTCTGCAACGACGGCCTAGGAACCAATCTGACGATGAATTCCTACGTGGTCAATCTCCTCGCGTCGGGCGGGTCCGTGAACTACTCGGGCTTCACCAACGCGATTTCGTCGTTCACCATCGTGGCCCAGCCGCTCCTGAGCAACTCCACGGAGTTCACGGTGGGCTACGCGTCCGGGACTCCGCTCGATCCGGGCAAGTACAAGCTGGGCACGGTGACCCTCACGGCGAACAGCGGAGCCGCGGCGCTCAACTTCGCGCCGATGACCTTGCTGGGTCCCAACCCGAATTCGTTCGGGACGATGTGCCCCGGCACCGACTTCGACAACACGTACAAGCTGGGCATCGACTGGAACGACGCGGACGGGCTGGCCTCGGCCGCGGGCGGGAACTCGAATCCCGTGCTCATTGCGCCCTCGACGATCAACGCGACGGAAGGGGCGGTGATGACGCCGGTCACCGTCACCGCGACCGACGCGGACGCCGCCGACGTCTTGACCATCACGGCGTCGGGCGTGCCCAACGGCCTCACGGTGAACAGCACGCCGGGCACCTCGCCGAACACGGCCACTCTGAGCGGAACGCCCAGCTACAGCACGCAAGGGACGCGTACGATCACCTGGTACTTCTCGGACGGGGTCAACCCGACCGACAGCACGACCACGACAATCATCATCCAGAACACGGATCGCGCGCCGGTCGTCACGGCTCCGGCCACGGTTTCGGGGAATGTCGGGTCGGGAATCTCGGTCGTGGTCCAGGCTGTGGACCCTGACGAAGATTTCATCGTTGTCCTGAGCGGCGCACCCCTGCCTGAGGGCGCCACCTTCACCGCGGGCGCCGGCAACACGGGAGGCACGCTGACCTGGACGCCGACCGCGGGGCAGGAAGGCTCGTACGACATCATCTTCACGGCCACCAACGGGCAGTCCGGCTCCGCCACCACGCACATCGTCGTGGGCCCCACGGGCGGCACGGACCATCCGCCAACGCTCGACGCCATCGCCGGCGCGACGGTCTCCGCGGGTGGAAATCTGACGATCAACGTGCACGCGGCGGATCAGGACGGCGATCTGATCGTGCTGACCTACACCTTGCCTCCGTTCGCGACGTTCAATCCGCCGACGTCAGGCACGGCCAACGTCACCACGACGATCACGCTCCTTCCTGGTGTCGGCGCTGCCGGCAACTACAACGGGTCGGTCACGGCCACGGCGAACGGCCAGAGCGTGACCCAGACCTTCGGCATCACGGTCACCGCGCCAGGCGTGGATACCGCGCCGGTCGTCACAGCGCCCCTGAACGTCAACGGGACGGAGGGCGCGGCGCTCACCTTCACGGTCACCGCCTTCGACGCGGACGGGGACGGCATCACCTCCCTGACGGCCTCGCCGCTTCCCACGGGCGCGACCTTCACCGCGAACGCCGCGAACACGATGGGGACCTTCTCCTGGACCCCCACGGGAACGCAGTCGGGCACCTACGACGTCACCTTCACGGCGACGAACGATATGACCGGGAGCGCCACCACGCACATCACCATCGCGGAGCAGGGAAGCACGGATCATCCGCCGGTCGTGTGCGCCCCGAGGTGCTGGACGGGCCGGGAACTGAGCACGCTGTCCTTCCACGTGACGGCCAGCGATGCGGACGGCGACGCCATCACCTCGTTGACGGCCTCCACGCTGCCGACAGGCGCGACGTTCACCACGAACGCCGCCCACACGTCGGGAACGTTCCGCTGGACCCCGACGATCACGCAGTCGGGTGATTACGACATCACATTCACCGCGGCGAATGCCCTCACCGGCAGCGCCGTCACCCAGGTTCGGGTCCGCGACCGCGACCAGACCCTGACCATCGCCGCGATCGCCAACGTCACGGTGGTCGAGGGAACGACCGTGATCGTTCCTGTCTCGGCGTCGGACACGGATCTCACCGACTTGATTCGCCTGACGGCCAGCCTGCCGGGATTCGCGACGCTGAACGCTCCGCTCTCGGCGACGGGCACCATCGCAAGCACCATCACCATTTCGCCGCCGATCGGCGCCGTTGGCACCTATAACGTATGGGTGCGGGCGCGCTCCGGCAGCTCGGGGTGCGAGACCGAGAAGTTCTGCATCTTCGTGACCGCGGCCGGCGCCGCCAACGTGGCCCCGACGATCACGGTAGATGACGACGTGACCGTGAACGAGGGGGTGCTGCTGACCCTCAACGCCACGACGTCGGACGCGAACGGAAACGCCGTGACGCTCACCGCTTCGGGGCTCCCGACGGGTGCGACCTTCACGGCAACCGGCAACACGGGCGTCATCCTTTGGACGCCGACCATGCTTCAGTCTGGCAGCTACACCGTCACGCTCACGGCCAATGACGGACACGGCGGCACGACGACGTCGACGATCGACATCTCCGTGAACGATGTGACGGCCGGGGCGGCTCAGGCCCTGGTGTTCCTGACGGGAGACAATGGGATCATCACCCCGAACCAGGACCTCTGCCTGAACATCGAGCCAGTGGCCGGATCGTTCGCGACG
>JANLXD010000171.1:0-8093 GCA_031364935.1 Candidatus Eiseniibacteriota bacterium | reverse complement strand
AGAAGGTCGCCCTGGGCTGGCACCTGGACGGGAAGATCTCCGCCCTGATCGGCACGCATACCCACGTGCAGACAGCGGACGAGCGCATCCTGCCCGGCGGCACCGGCTACCTCACCGACGCCGGCATGACCGGCCCGCACGACGGCGTGATCGGCGTGCGGAAGGACCAGGCGATCCGGAAATTCCTGACGCTCCTTCCCACGCGCTTCGAGCCGGCCAGCGGAGACACGCGGCTCCACGGCGTCCATCTCGAGGTGGACGACAAAACCGGGCGCTGCCTCCACATCGCGCGGGTGGCCATGGCGCTCGCCCCGTCGGCGGGGGTTACGGTCCCGTGACCACCGCGCCCGCGGCGACGGTTCTCATGGGCGGGCCGCTCGCGGCCGAGATCCGAGCGGACGTGAAGCGGCGGCTGGGCGCGCTCCGCGAGCGCGCGATCACGGCCGGCCTCGCCATCGTGACGGTGGGCGAGCCGCCGTCGGGCAATCCCTACGTGCGCGCGAAGGTGCGCGCCGCCGAAGAGGCGGGCGCGCGCGCCACGGTCACGCGGCTACCGGAAGACATCGGGGAGTCGGCGCTACGGGATGCACTCCGGAAGATCGGGGACGACCCGGGCGTGCACGGACTCATCTTGCAGCTCCCTTTGCCGCGCCAGCTCCACGAAGAGCGCCACCTGGAGGACGTCCCACCCGAGAAGGATGTGGACGGGATCCATCCCTCGAACGTGGGCCGGTGGGTGAACGGTTTGCCCGCGCCGCGCCCCGCGACGCCGCTCGGCGTGCAGGAGCTTTTGCGCCGCCACCTGGGCGACCTCGCGGGGAAGCACGCCGTCATCCTCGGACGAAGCCGCATCGTCGGTCGGCCGCTGTCGGTGTTTCTCTCCTCCAAAGAGCCCGGGATGAACGCCACGGTGACCCTTTGCCATTCGGAGACGCGCGACCTCCCGGCGATCACCCGCGAGGCGGAAATCCTGGTGGTCGCGATCGGGAAGCCGCGCTCGATCGGCGCGGCCCACGTGCGCCCGGGTGCCGTGGTCATCGACGTAGGGATCCACCCGGTGCCCAACGCGGCGCCGGGTTCGCCCTCTTACGTGGGCGACGTGGACTTCGAGGCGGTCCGGAACATGGTCGCCGCCATCACGCCGGTGCCGGGGGGCGTGGGCCCTCTCACGGTGGCGATGCTCCTCCGAAACCTGGCCGATCGCGCCGAGGCGGCCGCTTCATGATCGCGCGCCGCGCCGTCGATCGCTTCCTCCCGCGCGAGGGGGAGCCCCACATCTACTCGGTGGGGGAGCTCATCTCCGAGCTGGGGGAGCTTCTCTCCGGCGAGTTCCCCTCCGTGCTCGTTCAGGGGGAGATCACCGACTGCCGGCGCTCGCCCGGCGGGCACATCTACTTCCGGCTGAAAGACGCCAAGGCGCAGCTTCAGGTGGTTTTCTTCGCCAGTAAGGTCAGCCGGTCGCGCGTGGAGATTCAGAACGGGATCCACGTGCAGGTGGAAGGGCCCATCTCGGTCTACGCCGCTCGCGGCGACATGCAGCTCAACGCGGAGCGGATCCAGCCGGTCGGGCTGGGGGCGCTCCAGGCGCAGTTCGAGGCGCTGAAGAAGAAGCTCCAGGCCGAGGGATTGTTCGCCGAGGAGCGGAAGCGGGAGCTTCCTTCCTACCCGACCCGGATTGCCATCGTCACCTCCCTCACCGGCGCCGCGATCCAGGACATGATCCGCATCCTCCGGCAGCGCGCGGCCTACGCGCGGATCACGGTGGCGCCGGTGCGGGTGCAGGGGATCGGCGCGGCACAGGAGATCGCGGCGGCGATCGCGCTCGTGAACGAGTGGGGGGAAGCGGACGTGCTCATCGTGGGACGCGGCGGCGGATCGCTGGAGGATCTCTGGGCTTTCAACGAAGAGATTGTCGTCCGCGCGATCGTGGCGTCGCGCATCCCGGTCGTTTCCGCGGTAGGGCACGAATCTGACTTCACGCTGGCCGACCTGGCCGCCGACGTGCGCGCCGCGACGCCGACGCACGCAGCGCAGCAGGTGGTCGCGCACAAGGACGAGACCTGCCGGCGCCTCCTCGACATGACGAAGCACGCGCGGGACCGCCTGCTTCGCGAGATCCAGCGCGACCGGAGGCACCTCCAGGGTCTCCAGAGCCACCACGCGCTCCGGAAGCCGCACGGCATGGTCAACGACGGGATCCAGTCCCTCGACCACGTGCGGGAGCGCCTGGTGGGCGCGCTGGAGAATTGGGCCGTCCACCGGCGTCGCGGGCTCCAGGGCGCGGACGCCACGCTCCGCGCCCACGCTCCCGCGCGCATCGTCGAACGGATGCGAGAGCGGCTGCTGGGACTGTCGCATCGCGCGGCGGGCTCGGCGTCGGGCGCGCTGGCGCGCTGCCGCGCCGAGATCGCCGGCGGCGAGCGATTATTGGAGTCGTACGACTACCGGGGCGTGCTCCGGCGAGGCTACGCGCTGGTCTGGTCCGAGAACGAGGATCGGCTGATCAATCGAGCCGCGGGGCTTCGTCCGGGAACTCCGGTCCACGTACAGTTCCAGGACGGTCGCGCCCACGCGCAGGTGACACGGGTGGAGTCGGAATCGCCCGCATCGGGGTCACCGGGGGCCCCAGGGGAGGAGACACCATGAAACGAAAGGAAGGCGCCGCGCCCTCTTCCAAGGACGAGTCGGAAGCGACGCCGTCGTTCGAGACGATGATGGAGCGCCTGCAGGCGTTGGTGGGCACCCTGGAGCAGGGCAATATGAGCCTGGAGGATTCGATCAAATCCTTCGAGGAGGGCGTGGCGCTGGTCAAGCGCTGCACCGAAGTCCTCGATCAGGCGGAGCGCCGCATCCAGAAGCTGACCCGCGATGCCGAGGGAAGGCCCTCGGCGGCGCCGGTGGAGGGGGACGACGAGGCGGATGAAGGGCGGAGCGGCGAGCTCCCGTTTTGAGGGGTATCTCGAGCGCGTGCGTCGGCGAGTCGACCGCGAGCTCGATCGCCTCTTGCCGCGGGCCTCGAAAGAGCCTCGCCGCCTGCACGCGGCGATCCGCTACAGCGTGTTCGCCGGCGGAAAGCGCCTTCGTCCCGCGCTCTGCCTCCTCGCGTGCGAGTCGGTCTCCGGGGCGTCCGCCCAGGCGCTCCCCGCGGCCGCCGCGCTGGAGATGATCCATACGTTTAGTTTGATCCACGACGACCTCCCGGGGATGGACGACGACGACTGGCGCCGCGGGCGCCCCACCAATCACAAGGTCTTCGGCGAGGGGATGGCGATCCTCGCGGGCGACGCGCTCCTCTCGCTCGCGTTCCAGACGCTCGCCACGCGTCCGACCGGAAAGGCGCGCGACCCGCGCACGCTGCTCCGCACCGTCTGCGTCGCGACGGGCCCGGAAGGGATGATCGGAGGGCAGGCGCTGGACCTCCTCTACGAGAAGAAGCGCGTGTCGTTCCCGCGCGTGCTCGCCATGCACCGCCGAAAGACCGGGATGCTGATCCGGGGGGCGCTCCTGGTGGGGGCCCAGGTCGCGGGCGCGAACGCCACGCTCCTCCGGCGCTTCGCCTCCTACGGGGACCGGATCGGCGTCGCCTTCCAGATCGTGGACGATCTCCTGAACGAGCGCTCTACCCGAAAGGCCGTGGGGAAGAGCGTCCGCTCGGATCGCGCGCGCGGAAAGGCCACGGCGGTAGCGAGGGGCGGCGCCGAGCGCGCCGAGCGCGAGGTGGAGCGCCTCCTGGACCAGGCGGCTCGCATCGCCCCCGGCCTGGGGCGCCGCGCCGCGGAGTTCGCGTCCCTCACGGCCTTCCTCCAACACCGGGGCCGATAGCGATGGGATTTTCATCCAGCCCGCTCGTCCACGCGCTGCTCTGCGGCTTCCTCGTCCAGATCAGCAAGGTGTTGACCTTCCTCTTCACAGAGCGGAAAATCAACGTGCGGCGGTTCGTGGAAACCGGCGGCATGCCCAGCAGCCACGCGGCCTCGGTCATGGCCTTGTCCACCGCCGTGGGGCTGCGCGAGGGCTTCGGGTCGACTCTCTTCGGCGTCGTGCTCTACTTCAGCCTCATCGTGATGTACGACGCCGCGGGGCTTCGGCGCGCGGCCGGCCGCCAGGCCACCTTGCTGAACCGGATCCTGCACGAGCACCTGCAGCTTTCGGGACCGCCCGCGGAGCGACTGCGCGAGATTTTGGGACACACGCCGATCGAAGTATTGGTGGGCGCCATGATCGGCGTCCTGTTCTCATTCGCCATTTATCGCCCGCCGGGGGGACCGTGAGCACCGATTATCTTTCGGGTATCGCCTCGACCGAGGACTTGAAGCGCCTTCCCGCCGAGGCGCTCCCCGAGCTGGCCGCCGAGATCCGCGAGCGGATCATCGAAGTCGTGTCGAAGACAGGCGGCCACCTCGCGCCCAGTCTCGGCACCGTCGAGCTGACGATCGCCCTCCACTACGTCTTCAACACCCCTGCCGACGTGCTGATCTGGGACGTGGGCCACCAGGCCTACGGCCACAAGATCCTCACCGGCCGAAACGCGCAATTCGACACCATCCGCCGCGAGGGGGGACTGTCCGGCTTCCCGCGCCGGGCCGAGAGCGCCTACGACCCCTTCGGCACCGCGCACGCCTCCACCTCCATCTCCGCGGCCCTCGGCTTCTGCTGCGCGCGCGATCTCGCTGGCGCGGCGCACCGCGTCGTCGCCGTGGTCGGAGACGGCGCCCTGACGGGAGGTCTCGCCTACGAAGGGATGAACCAGGCGGGCGCGACCGGCACGGATCTGCTCGTGGTCCTGAACGACAACTCCATGTCCATCTCGCCGAACGTGGGCGCGATCTCGCAGTACCTGACGCGGCTCACCGCCGGCCCCATCTTCCGCCGGCTCGAGGGCGATCTCTGGGATCTGCTCGGCAAGCTCCCGGCCGGTGGGGCGGCGCGCAAGCTGGCCAGCCGGATCAAGGAGAGCATGAAGAACCTGGTCGTCCCGAACATCATCTTCGAGGAGCTGGGCTTCAAGTACTTCGGCCCGATCGACGGACACGACCTGACCACGCTCCTCTCGGTGCTGAACCAGGTGAAGGAGTTCAAGGGGCCTGTGCTGCTCCACACGCTGACGAGGAAGGGAAAGGGTTACGGCCCGGCCGAGGAGGATTCGCGGAAATTCCACGGGGTCTCCTCGTTCGACAAGCTGACCGGCGGCGCGAGCGCGCCGCCCGCGGCGGCTTCGGCCGGGAAGAAGGCGGCCCCCGCCTACACCGAGGTGTACGGGCAGACGCTGATGGAGCTGGCGCGGCGCGATCCCAAGCTGGTCGCGATCACCGCGGCCATGACCGACGGCACCGGCCTGGCCAAGTTCGCGACCACGTTCCCCGAGCGGTTCCACGACGTGGGGATCGCCGAGCAGCACGCGACCTGCTTCGCCGCGGGGATCGCGGCGGCGGGGCTCCGCCCCTTCGTGACCCTCTACTCGACCTTCCTCCAGCGCGCCTACGACCAGATCGTGCACGACGTGGCGGTGCAGGGCCTCCCGGTGCGCTTCGCGCTCGACCGCGCGGGATTGGTGGGCGAGGACGGCGCCACCCATCACGGCCTCTTCGACGTGGCCTATCTGCGCTGCCTCCCGGGATTCGTGCTCATGGCGCCCAAGGACGAAAACGAACTCCGGCGGATGCTCGCGACGATGGCCGCCCACGACGCCGGCCCGATCGCGGTCCGCTACCCGCGGGGAGCCGGAGTCGGCGTACCGATCGATGCGGATCTCAAGCCGCTCCCGATCGGTGAGGCCGAGCTTCTCCGCGGCGGCGGTGACGTCGTGCTCGCGGCTTACGGCACCATGGTCTCCGTCGCGATGAAGACGGCCTCGCTCCTGTCCGAGGCGGGCGTGGACGCGGCGGTGATCAACGCGCGCTTCGCGAAGCCGCTCGACGAGCGGCTCCTCCTCGAGTGGGCCCGGCGCGTGCCGCGCGTGGTGACGCTGGAAGAGGGCGCCATCCCCGGCGGCTTCGGCGACGCGGTGCTCGAGCTCTTCTCGCGCCAGCCGGTTCCCGGCCTCCGCGCGCGCTCGTTCGGCGTACCCGACCGCTTCTTCGACCACGGCTCGCGCGATTCGCTCCTCCGCGCGGCCGGGCTTCACCCCGACCTGCTCGTCCCCGAGATCCTCCGCTGGCTGAAGGACGAGACGTGGCCCACCCTGGAACCGCGCGCTCCCGCAGCCTCCATCGCCACGCACGCATGATCCGTCCGCCCCGCCACCTGGGGATCGTCGGCAATCGTGGCAAGGAAGGCGTGCGCGCTCTGCTCCCCCCGCTCGTCCGCTGGGTGCGGGCGCAGGGCCGCCGCGTCACGCTGGAGCGGAGCCTGGCGCGCGGGATTCGCGGCGTGGGCGCGGGCGTCACCCTCGAAACGCTCGTCCGCCGCGCGGACGCCATCTTGGTGCTGGGCGGGGACGGCACCATGCTCAGCGCCGCGCGCGCGGCATCGGAAGCGGGCGTTCCCATTCTCGGCGTGAACCTGGGCGGGCTCGGCTTCCTCACGGAGACGGGCGAGGAATCGCTCTACCCGGCGCTCGCCCGCCTCCTCAAGGGGAGGGTCGAGCTGGAGCGCCGCATGATGGTCGAGGCGACCGTGCGCACCCCCGGATCGAAGAGTGTCTGGACGGAGATCGGCCTGAACGACGCGGTCATCCATCCCTCCGAGCGCTCGCGCGTGATCGCGATGGATATCCGGATCGGCACCAAGGAGATCGGCACGCTGGTGGGGGACGGCCTGATCGTGGCGAGCCCCACCGGATCCACCGCGTACTCCCTCTCCGCCGGCGGTCCCATCGTGCGCCCCACGGCCGAGGGGCTTCTCGCCACGCCCATCTGTCCGCACACCGTCACCTGGCGCCCGCTTCTTCTCGGCGCCGACGAGACCATCCGCCTGAAGCTCCGGCCGGGGCACCCGCGCGCCAGCCTCACGATCGACGGCCAGGTGGCGCGGAGGCTCACGCCGGAGGACGAGATCACCATCCGGCGCGCCCGGCGCCGGGCCTCCTTGATCGTGATGGAGCGCGACTCCTTCTACGAAACGCTACGCACCAAGCTCGCCTGGGCCACGTCGCCTCGGGGGCGAGTCCCGGGACAGTAGCGCGTGCTCGCCTGGCTCTCCATCCAGGGGCTCGCGCTGGTGGATTCGATCGAGCTCGAGTTCGCGCCCGGGCTGAACGTTCTGACCGGCGAGACCGGCGCCGGGAAGTCGCTCATTCTCGGCTCGGTGGGGCTCCTCCTGGGGGAGCGGGCGGACGGAACGTGGCTTCGGCCGGGAGCCGCGCGCGGGTTCGTGGAGGGGACGTTCGACCTCTCGGGCCGGCCCGACCTCGTCGCGGCGATGCGCGTGCTCGAGATCGAGCCGGAGGAGGAGCGGGTCGTGCTCCGCCGCGAGATCCTGGCCGACGGCAAGAGCCGCGCCGTGGTGAACGGGCGCGGCGTGCTGGTGACCCAGCTCCGCGCGGCCGGCGACCTCCTCGTGGATCTCCACGGCCAGCACGAGCACCAGCAGCTCCTCCACGCCGACCGGCAGACCGACTTCTTCGATACCTGGGCGGGCACGCTGGAGGAGCGTCGCGCGCTCGCGGCCGAGCGGGCGGAGCTTCTCGAGGGGCGGCGCCGCGTCCACGCGGCGCGCGCGGCGCTGGAGCGGGACCGCGCGGAGGAAGAGAACCTTCGCGCCGACCTGGTGGAGCTGGAGGCGGCGGGGCTCGAGCCCGGCGAGGAGGAGGCCCTCCTGCGCGACCGCGAGCGGCTCGCACACCGCGAGCGTCTCGCCGCGGGGCTGGGGGATTCGCTCGCGGCGATCGCGGACGAGGACCAGGGAGCGGAGCCGCGCTTCCGGCGCGCCGTGAAGGCGCTGCGGACCGCGGCCGCGCTGGACCCCGGACTCTCGGGACTGGCCGCCGACGCGGAGAGCGTCGCCCAGGCGCTGGCCTCGCTCGCTGCGCGGATCGAGGGGGAGCACGACGGACTCTTCGAAGACCCGCTCGACCTGGACGGTGTCGAAGAACGGCTCGCCCGGATCCACCGGCTGAAGCGGAAGCACGCGGCCGACGTCGCGGGCCTCGCGGC
>JANLXD010000161.1:0-9112 GCA_031364935.1 Candidatus Eiseniibacteriota bacterium | reverse complement strand
GGATCACCAGCGCGGCCGCGCCGTATCGGACGCGGTCGTCCCACCATGAAGTCGTCAATCCAGGAGGCGGCAGATTGAAAAGGGACATGAGGTAGCGGGAGAGGTAGAGGCCCCAGCGCTCCGGGTGTTGAATGCCCACGTATCCCGACGTCCCGCTCGCGACTCGAGGCGCCGCCAGCAGGTGGATCCCCGGATGAACGACCGCCCACAGGAGAGCGGCGGTGATATAGCCGGCAATCTGGAACCTGGGGCGCACGGCTTTCCGGCCGACGAGCCAGTCCCAGAGAATGAGCACGGGAAAGGCCGCGATAGCGGGCTCCTTGCAGAGCAGGCCCGCGGTGGCACAGAGAAGCGCGGCGACATTCTTCCCCTGATGCCGGCAAAGGAAAGCCGCGACCACGAAGAGGATCGCGAAAAGATCCTGACTGCAGCTCGTCCACGCGACCAGGCTGGCTACGGGCCCGTAGCAGGCGAAAATCAGCCCTGAAATGAGTCCGGCACGTGAACCGCGAAGCCGGGACACCAGGGTTACGAGAAGGACAATCGTACCCAGAAGGGCGGCGAGGTTCAGGACGTGACCGAGCACACCGCTCCTGGGATCCAGGACACGGAGAACTTTGAAGTAGATGCCAAGGGGGATCGGTCGATAGAACGTGGCCGCCGGCTCGGGCAACAGGTGAGCTCGAATGCCGCCGTGCCCACTACCTGTCAGGAAGTAGAAATCGTCCCAGAAGTATCCGAGATCGAGGGATAGAAGGTTGAGGACGGCCGCGACAAGGACCGGCAGGAGAATGATCCAGCGGGTGGGGGGCTGCGATTCAGGGCGTCGACGGTAGCTCTTACTCTTGGTCCGCCTGCTGTCCTTGAGCATCCGGCGGATTATAGCCCAGCGGGCGGGGCGCCTCTGTCGCCCTTCAGGCGCAATGTCAGTTGCGTTGAAGAGTGTCAGACAGTAACCTAGCAGTTGCTCCTTGGCCTCCCCGCCGACTCCGCCTCCCTTCTCCCCATGATTCGTTCCGTCATCCCCGACGCTGACGCGCTTTGGCGCGGGGAGGATCGTCGTGATTCGAACGTGGCAAGCGGTGCTGTGGCTCTTGGCGGTGGCAATCGCAGTATCCCTGGTGGCACGGGTCGTGCCTTCCGCCCATTTCGTCCCATTTGCGAGGGCGCAGGGGGCCGCGTTCGCGGCCCAGGCGGTGGGCGACCTTCGCTTGAGCGAAATCCTCGCCGGCCCCGCACGGGACTGGGACGGAGACGGGGTCTTCGATTCGCGTAAGGACGAATGGCTGGAGGTGGTGAACACGGGATCGGCGGCGCTCGATCTCGCGCCGTTCCGCGTGTCGGACGCGGATTCCACGATCCGCTACGAGTTCTCGGGGATCCTGCAGCCCGGGTCGGTGATGCTCGTGACCGGGAGCATGGCCGAGACACAGCAGCGTGCGATGGGTCGCACGGCAACGGGGCTGAGCCTCAATAACGGCGGCGATACGGTGATCCTGTTCCGGATCGAGAACGGGGACACCGCGCGCGTGGACGACCGGCGCTATAACACGATCGAGGGCGCGGCCGACCGCTCGACAGGCTGGCTCGAGGATCCCTCGACCTGGTCGCTCTTCGACAAGATGAACCCGTACACCGGAAGCGGCGAGCCGAAGGGCACGGGCTGCGCGCCCACGCCGGGCGCGCACAACGGCTGCCCTTCGCCGACCAGCGAAACGACGTGGGGAAAGATCAAGCAGCTGTACCTGGGAGGGCGCTAGCGGTAGCGCCCGGCGCTACGGCAGCTCCTCCGGAGGGACGCGGCCGGTGTAGAACTCGACCCTCGGGCTCCACGCTACGATGGTGCGGTAGACGTCCTCGTCGACGAGCGCGAAGCCCGAGTAGGAGATCCCACCGTCCGGCGTTGGCGTGCCGTCGGGCATGTTCAGCGATACGCTCGCCACTTGGAAGCCGTCCGCGTCGTTCAGTCCGATCCGAAAGTTGAACACGTTGGCCGGAGGCGCGGGGTTGATGGCGATCTGGTAGTACATCCGGCCGTTCCGCCATGCCGTCTTCAGCTTGATCGAGTATTTCGCGTCGTACTGCTGCGTTCCCCAGTCCCGGACTTCGGCCAGCTTCTGGAGATCGCGCCGCCGCACGCTGGGATTCTCGATGCGGACGAGCCGTGAGCCCTGGAGGTAATCCACCTGGCCCGTCAGCCGGTCCAGTCGAACGATCCGGCCTTGTCCGTCGCCTTGTAGCTCATAGCGGGCGCAGCCGGCCAAAGAAAGGGCGGCGAGCACCGCCGCCAGCGCGCTTGTCGTTGCACGTGTCATGAATCCCCCCGACGTAAGCCCCACCGCGATTTCGGCCCGTAGGAGTCTAGTGCATGGGGCCCGCCGGCGGAACCGCTGAGGAAATGTCCGGAAAGGGACGGTCTTGGGCCGGGCGAACCCCGTCGCGGCCGCGGGGTACTCGGGATCGAGGGGGGCCGCTTGAGCCCGCCCAAAAAGTGAGCAGACTGTCACCGTCGATCGCATCATGCGCGGAGGGATCATCCCATGGTTCCCAAAGGTGGACTCCCGGCACTGCTTCTCGGCTTCCTGGTCGTCGCAGTCACCCTTCCCTCGGCTTTCGTGAACGTCGCTCGAAGCAGACCCGATTCCGAAGTCGATCGCATCCAGCGCCAGCTCGAGCGGGTCGAGCGTCAGCTTCTGACGCGCGGCGGTGCGCGCTCGCCCGCGCAGACTCTCGCGCGGGGAGAGCAGATCGCCCGCCTCCACGAGTACAGGGTCCGCGGCGTGTTTCCCCACAATCATGACTTCCCGGGCAAGCTGGTTCCTTACTTCGTGGATCGGCACGGAACGCTCTGCGCGATGGCCTATCTGATCAATGTCTCCGGCGGAGGCGACATCGTCCGCGCCGTGTCCTTGACGCGGAACAACGCGACCGTCATGGAGCTTGCCGCCGATCCGACCCTCGGCCCCGCGCTGGCCGGCTGGCTGGACCAGGCCGGTCTGACGGCACAGGAGGCACAGAACATTCAGCCCGCGTACGGCGGGTACTGGGGAGAATCGTGGCGTGACCGGAATGAAGTCACGACCGCCTATGCGATCGGCTCCGGTCTCGTCGGAGCGCTGAACGTCTTCTCGGTCGGGGTAAACGGGAGAACCGCGGAATCAGGCAAAGGGCCGCGTTGGGCGGCCGCGCTCGGGATGACCGCGGGGGCGGCCGGGATGGCGCTGGGCATCGCCAACTGGGACCGCGACGGCGCGAGAGGGAACATCGCGGTGGCGAACACGACGTTGGGAGCACTTTCGTTTCTGCTGAGCACGTTCGCCCTGGCGCGCGAGCCGAAGTCGGCGCCGGTCTGGGTTCAAGCCGATCCGCCGCGGCTTTCGCTCAGTCCCGAGCTGAGGGTGAGCGCCGCGGGTCCGACGGCGGGGGTGCGCGCCTCGTTCTAGGGAGCCGCGTGCCCGCGTTGACCCCTCCGTGGCCGCGGCGTAGTGTTCGCGGGCGATGAGCGTCCCCGGCAATCCGACTGGCGGGAGCCCCGCCTACGTTCTCGGCCACTCGGCCCGGGAGCTCGAGCGCCTCGGCACGCAGGCGCGGCTGATCGATCCCATGACCCGCCGCTTCTTTCGCGAGGCGGGCATCCGGCCCGGCATGCGCGTGCTCGACGTGGGGAGCGGCGCCGGGCACACGGCGCTCCTGGCGGCGGAGCTCGTCGGCGACACGGGGGAAGTGGTGGGCGTGGATCGCGCGCCGGCCGCCCTGGCCACGGCCCGGGGGCGAGCCGAGGCTCGCTCGCTCCGAAACGTGTCCTTCCTCGAAGGCGATCCGGCGGCGATGTCGTTCGACCGGCCGTTCGACGCCGCCGTCGGCCGGTACGTCCTGATGTTCCAGCCCCACCCGATTTCCATGCTGCGATGCGTTGCCGCCCACGTGAAGCGCGGCGGCCCGATCGTGTTCCACGAGCCGGACTGGGAAGGGGTACGCTCGCTTCCGACCGCTCCGATCTATGAGCAGTGCTGTGCCTGGATCGTCGATACGCTCTTGGCGCTGGGAAACGACACGCGCATGGGCATGCGACTGTATCCCACGTTCATCGCCGCCGGTTTGCCTCCACCCACCATTGGGCTGGATGCCCTGATCGGCGGCGGGAAGCAGGGCGTGGACGCTGCTGTCCTGATCGCCGATATCGTCGAGATCATGCTCCCCGCGATGGAGAAGGCCGGGGTCACGACCGCGGCCGAGACGCGGCTGGAGTCGTTGAAAGAGCGCATGACGCGAGAAGTGATGGTTGGAGGGAGTGTTCTCGTGGGGCGGTCGGAGGTTGGCGCATGGTCGGTGGCGTCATGAAACTTCCGCAGGCTGTCTTTCTCGATCTGGATGACACGATTCTCGACGACAGCGGCAACGTAACGAATTGCTGGCGGGAGGCATGCTTCGCGTATCGGTCCGAGCTGGTTCCCGTGGATCCCGGCGCCCTGTACGATTCGATCGAACGAACTCGGAACTGGTACTGGGCTGATCCCGAGCGCCACCGCATTGGCCGCCTCGATCTGGCCGCAGCGCGTCGAGAAATCGTGCGAATGGCGCTCGCAGAAATCGGCGTGGACGCTCCAGCGCTGGCGGAGAAGATCGCCGCGCGGTACGGCTCGCAACGGGACCTTGGCATTCAGCCGCTGGCCGACGCCATCGAAACGGTTGGGTGGCTCCGTGACAGCGGCTGCCGCCTAGCCCTCTTGACCAACGGGAGCGGCGCCGCTCAACGCAGCAAGATCACCCGCTTCGGGCTCGCCGAGTTGTTCGATCTCATTCTAATCGAGGGGGAACAGGGTTACGGCAAGCCTGACGCGCGGGTCTACAAGCGTGCGTTGGAGGAGCTTGGAGTTGGGCCCGCCGACACCTGGATGGTGGGCGACAATCTCGAGTGGGATGTGGCCGCGCCGCAGCGGCTGGGGATCTACGGCATCTGGCTCGATGTCCGCGGAGGCGGTCTTCCAGCCGGACAGGACGTTCAGCCGGATCGCATCGTCCGAGGACTGTCTGAATTGCGTCCGTCAGAGAAAGCAAATGGTGCGGGAGACAGGACTTGAACCTGCACGAGCTTGCGCCCACTGGGCCCTGAACCCAGCGCGTCTGCCAGTTCCGCCACTCCCGCACCCAGGACTTACCAAGCCGTGTAGAGCGCGGTAGTATAACGAGCTACGCTCGCCGCCGTCAATCTACCCCTGACGCTGAAAACCCGCGTCCCTGCGCTGATTGCGCCCCCGGCCCCTGCGTGGTACAAGCAGGGTACGAGGGGAGAGTGAGGATGGCGCGGGACTCTGGTTCCAAGCCCCAACAGGACAAAACCGAACGTCGTGTCATCGCCACCAATCGCAAGGCGAGGCACGACTATGACGTCATCGAGACCTATGAGACCGGGATCGAGCTCAAGGGGAGCGAGGTCAAGTCGCTGCGCGATGCCAAGGCGCAGCTCCAAGACGCGTACGCCACCGTGGACGCCGGACAGCTTTTCCTGCGCGGCGCCCACATCAACCCGTACGATCCCGCCTCCTATGAGAATCACGATCCCACGCGCGCGCGGCGGCTCCTCATGCACCGTGCCGAGATCCGCCGCATCGCGGGGAAGCTCGAGGAATCCGGCCTCACGCTGGTGCCGCTCTCGCTCTATTTCAAGAATGGAAGGGTCAAGGTGGAGCTGGCGCTGGTGCGCGGACGGAAAGTCTTCGACAAGCGCGTGAAGATCGACGAGCGGCGCGCGCGCCGCGAGATCCGGGGCATCATGAGGGGAGAACGCCCCGAGTGACCATCCTTCGCGACGGCGCCGCCTCGGCGCCGTCACGTATCGCGCTCTTCCTCCTCGTGGTGGCGGCGATCGCAGGGATGCTTCCCGCGATCACCAGCGCCCAGCGCTCCGCTGCCCCCATCACGGTGGTCTATCCCGAGCCCAGGAAATCCGAACGTTTTCTCCCCCTCGTGCTCGACGGCGTGCGCTACGTCTCGACCAACGACCTCGCGCGGGTCTTCGGCGCCACCAAGTACTGGCGTCCGGAGCTTCAGAAGCTGTCGCTCCGGTTCGGGGAGCACACGCTCCGACTCTCGGTGGGGGCGCCGGTCGTGCTCGTGAACGAAGAGGCGAAGAACGTGATCCATCCGGCGACCCTGGTGCGCGGCATCGTCTACGTGCCCGAGACCATCGTGGAGCGGATCTTCGACTGGGGACTGGCCAGCGACGCCGCTTGGGACGAGACCTCGCGCACGATCCGCTTCCGCGGCCAGGTGCACTCGGTGCGCCAGGCGCAGCTCACCACGCGCGGCCGCGTCACCGAAGTGTCCGCCACCCTCGGACGCAGTCTTCCCGCGCGTCTCCTCTACGCGATGCCGGGCGAGGTGCGCGTCCTCTTCGAGGGGGGGACGCTCGACACGCCGCAGGTCTTCGTGGGCGGCCTGGTGATGCGTGGGGAGATCAAGGAAATCCCGGGCGGCGTGGATCTGCGCCTGGTGCTCCCCGAGGAGGCGCGCGGCTATCAGGTCTCTTCGGGGGCGAACCGCCTCAAGGTGGCGGTGACGGACGATGAGGGATTGGTCGAAGCGGGTCTCTTCGCGCCGCTCGAGCCGCTCCGGCTGGGGCGCGCGGAGGGCGGGCTTCGCACGATCGTGATCGATCCCGGCCACGGCGGGTCCGATCTCGGGGCCACGCTTCCGGGGGGCCTCGCCGAGAAGGACGTCGCGCTGGAGATCGCGCGCTCGCTACGCGCCGCGCTTCAGGGTCGCTTGAACGCGCGGATCGTTCTCACGAGGGAAGGCGACGACCTTCTTCCCCCCGCGCGCCGCGCCGAAATCGCGAACGAGGCCGCCGCGGACCTGTTCATCAGCATTCACCTCGAAGGCGACGGAGCGATCAAGGGAGGCGGATTCCGCCTCTTCGCACAGACCCCCGCGGCCGCCACCAACGAGAGCGGCGTGCCCATTCTCCTTCCCGGGGACGGTGACGGGATCGAGCTTCGAACGTGGCGCTCCGCCCAGACCGCGTTCGTCGGAAGCAGCATGGCGCTGGCCCAGGCGATCGCCGACGGACTGGCATCGTCGTTTCCGCAGTCGCCGATTCTCGTGCGCACCGGGGAGATGGTCGTGCTCGAGCCGGTGACCTGCCCGGCCGTCATTCTCGAGTCGGCGCCGGCCGTTCGATCCGGCCCCGGCGCGATGAGCGCGCGAGCCTATACCACGTACGACTACACCCAGACCGTGGCGCGCGCGATCGAGGAGTTCGTGCGAAAATCCAGAGCGTGAACGAAACGCGCAGGTCTTGGGGCACAGGCTCGTGGCGCGGGCGCCGACTCTGGATCCTGATCGCGGTGTTCGCGATCGTCGCGATCGGCGGAGCCGTGTGGCTGGCGAAGGGACCGTGGCGGGGAAGCCCGCTCTCGCCGTCCCGCTATTCGCCCCTGGCCGCGGAGCTCGAAGGAGTGCGCGGCGTCTACCTCTACTACGGGCTTCCGGGCAGTGACAGCCTCGTCGCCGAATACCGCGACGTTGTCGTCAAGGACCGCCCCGTCGATCAGGTGCGCGCGATTTTCCGGGAGCTGATCGCGGGTCCCACGGGGAACCGCGTCACGCCGTTCCCCGATGGGACGGAGCTGCTCAACACGTACTGGACCACGCGGGGCACGCTCATCCTCGACTGGAACCGGACCTTCGCGGCGGGTTTTCGCGGCGGCACCGGGAAGGAGCGTCAACTCCTCGGCTCGATCGTCCGCACCGCGGCCGACAATCTGCCCCAGGTGCAGCGCGTCGCGATCCTCGTCGAGGGGAGCCCCATCGAGACGATCGGCGGGCACTTCGACACGCTCCTCCCGCTCGTCGCCACGGAGTGGCGCTAGCGTGCCGCGAGGGTTGAGGTAGCCATGCGGCTCGGCGTCTTTGACTCGGGCATCGGTGGGCTCACCGTCGTGCGCCATCTGCGCCGGCTGCTTCCCACCTGGCAGATCGTCTACTTCGGCGACACCGCGCGCGTCCCGTACGGCGCCAAGTCCGACGCGACGGTGCGGCGCTTCGCGTCGGAGGCGATGCGATTTCTCACGCAGTTCCGCGTGGGAGGCGTGGTGGTGGCGTGCAACACCGTTTCCGCCGTCGCGCTCCGCCACATCGAGCGCGAGTTCCAGGGGCTCCCCGTGATGGGCGTGATCGAGCCGGGAGCCGATGCCGCCGTGCGCGCCACGCGAGGCGGCCGGATCGGCGTGATCGGCACGCGCGCCACGGTCGCGAGCGGCGCCTACCAGCGCGCGATCGAGACGGCCGCCAAGAGCGCCGGCGTGCGGACGCGCGTCTGGGCCGAGGCGTGCCCGCTCCTCGTGCCGCTCGCGGAGGAGGGACTCCAGAACTCGAAGGCCGCGCGCGAGGTATTGCGCGACTACCTGGCCCCGCTGGCGCGGCGCCGCATCGACACGCTGATCCTGGGCTGCACCCACTACCCGCCGTTCAAGCGCGCGATCCGTTCGGTGCTGGGTCCGCGCGTTCAATTGATCGATTCGGGCGAGGCCACCGCGCGGCGATTGGCGCGCTCGGTGCGCGCGGGGTCCCGCGCAGGGCGCGTGGCGCGCGGACGCGGCTCGCTGGACTGCTACGTCTCCGACATTCCGCAGCAGTTCGAGGCGGTCGGCCGCCGCTTCCTCGGAAAAGCGATGGGGCGCGTGCGACTGGTGCCTCAGGACGATCTTCCATGGTTCGAGCGCACGTCTGTCGCCGGACAGCGCGGGTCGGCCGCGAGGCGTCGTGGCTCGGCGGCCGGAGGGCGATGATGACCAAGAGCCAGATGCGGGTCGACGGGCGGCGACCGGTGGATTTGCGCGAGGTGACGATCCGCCGCGGCTACCTGAAGAACGCGGAAGGCTCGGCGCTGATCGAGATGGGCGGGACGCGCGTCCTCTGCGCGGCGACCGTGGAGGAGCGCGTGCCGCCGTGGATGAGGAATACGGGCCGCGGGTGGATCACCGCCGAGTACAGCATGCTCCCGCGCTCGTCGCACGAGCGCATCCAGCGCGAGGTGAACCGCGGGCACGTCGGCGGACGCACGCACGAGATCCAGCGGCTCATCGGGCGCTCGCTCCGCTCCATCGCGAAT
>JANLXD010000130.1:0-1838 GCA_031364935.1 Candidatus Eiseniibacteriota bacterium | reverse complement strand
GTCAGGTCGCCGCTGATCGTGGCCTGAAGCAGGCGGTCGCGGATGTCCGTGACGCCGAGCAGATTCCGGACCTCGCGCATCGAGAAGCAGGCGCGGAGGTGCGTGGCAACGCACGATCCGGTGTCGACGGTGTCCTCATCGTCGCCGTCGCCGTCGTCGTCCCAGGCGGCGGTGTCGTGACGATCGTCGCCGCATTCGCAGTCATCGTCATCGTCGCCGTCATGGCCGCCGTCGCCGACGTGACCGTCATCACCATCATGACCGTCGTCGCCGTCGGGGCAGTCGAACGCGACGCGGGTCTTTTTGGAAACGGCGGAGATCGAGCTGCCGTCAAAATCGAGCGTGATGCTGGCTTCATCCACGTCGCGCAGGTCGAAAGAGCCGTTCACCGGCACGATCCGGAAGCAGACGTTCTTCGCCTTGCTCTTCGCCTTGAGCTTCCCGATGATGGTCGCGGTGGCGTTTCCGCTGCCGCCGCCGCCCACGTTGAGCACGGTGATGACCGTGGTCGCGGTGTCCACTCCGCCGTGCCCGTCGTTTCCGGTGAACGTGATCGTGTACGTACCGGACTGGCTGAGGCTGGGTGTCCACGTGAGCGTGCCCGTGTTGTTGCCGTTGTCCACGAACGTCGCGCCCGAGGGCAGCCCCGACGCGCTCAATGTGACATGGTTTCCGTCGGAGTCGGTCGCCGTCACGGTGAGCGTGAGGTTCGCTCCTTCATTGACGCTGGCCGATGGCGTGACGGTGACGTCGGGCGCATGATTCCCGCCGCCCGCCGAGTCCAGCACCTGGATGTGCGTGGCAGTAGAGCCTTCCAGCCCGTTCGCCGCGATGAAGACCACATCATAGGCGCCCGACTGAGACGAGTTGGGAGTCCAGGTGAACGTCCCCGATGTGTTCGAGGAGTTCGTGACGAAGTTGGCGCCGGAAGGAAGTCCGGAGGCGCTCAGGAACGTGATGGCGTCGCCGTTCGCGTCGCTCGCGTTCACTGTGAACGAGAGCATGCTCCCCTCGGTCACCGTCTGTACCGCGGGGGCGACGACGACCGGCGCCAAATTCGATCCGGTCCCGTAGACGTGGACCACGAACGACTCGGTGTCAGTCTGACCGCCGGCCGTTGCGTTGATCGTAACGGTGTAATCGCCCGAGGCGCCGACGTTCGGAAGCAGCGTCATCGTGGTCGTGACGATGCCGGTGCCAGTGGTGGGAGCATTCAGCGTCGCGAACGTCGCGCCCGACGCCGTCAGGGTGATGGGGTCCAGATTCGGGTCGACCGCGACCACGTTCACGACCGCGGTGCTGCCGACGTTCAGCGTGACATCCCCGATCGGGGAGATGGAAGGGGCCTGGGCGAACGCAGCAGATGCAGGCAGGAACAGAAGAAGCGCGCCCAGGGCCAAAACCTTGGATGCAAACTTCATGGAGCCCTCCTAGGTCCGCGGGTCGTCACCAGGGCAACGAGGCCCCGCGTCGAGTTCAGGGAAAGGACAACCGGACCTGCGCTCAGGTTGGGGTAGGGTCGAGAGGGAGGCCGGAAGGCCCGAGGAGGGCTCTCGACGATGATCTCCGCGTGAGCGCGGCCGTCACGGTCGGTCACCGGACATACCGTGACGGGGAAAGCATGGCGACCCCTCCGCCGGCGCGCAAGAATAAATTGCCTCTCTGGGATTGCGGGCCCGGGCGCCGCGGCAATCGACGCTTGCAGCGGAGCGCGACCCGCCATTAGGCTGTGGCCTCGAATGACTACCGCCCCTGCCTCGCAGCCGCGACGCCGTTTTCTCGAGACCGCGCGGCGCGATCTTTGGTGGCTCGAGCCTGCCGCCGTCCTTCTCGTCCTG
>JANLXD010000106.1:0-1664 GCA_031364935.1 Candidatus Eiseniibacteriota bacterium | reverse complement strand
GCCGCGATCACCAGGCGCTCCAGCTTCCCGTCGCCGTCCAGATCGGCGGAAACTTCGCGCCGGTAGCCCCAGCCGCCGACTTCCGCGGCGTGGACCCGTGCGGTGTCCACGGGGGCGGCGGTCTGCGGGCTGCCTCCGCGCCACCCGCCCCGCTGGCACGCGGCGGCGGCCAATAGCAGCGCCGGGACCAGGATTAGAAGAAGACGCTTCGTCCGCATCGGCTCAGCTCCCTCCGGGGTGGGTCATGCCCTGCGGCGAGAAGACCTTCGCGATCTGATCCTCGGTGAGTAGCTTCCGCTCGCGCACGATCTCCACGACGGTCTTCCCGGTCTTCGCGGCTTCCTTCGCGACCTCGGCCGCGGCCATGTAGCCGATCGTGGGATTGAGCGCGGTCGCCACCGAGATGGAGCGGTCGAAGTAGCGGCGGCAGACCTCCTCGTTGGCCGTGATCCCGTCCACGCACTTCTCGCGCAGCACGCGAAGGGTCGGGGCGAGGATCTGGAGGGCGCGGAACAGATTGTGCGCGAGCACCGGCATCATCACGTTCAACTCGAGCTGGCCCGCCTGCGCCGCGTACGCGATCGTCGTGTCGTAGCCCAGAACCTGATAGCAGACCATGTTCGTCATCTCGAGCATGACCGGGTTCACCTTGCCGGGCATGATCGAGGAGCCGGGCTGGACCGCGGGGAGCCCGATTTCGTTGAAGCCGGTGGTGGGGCCGCTCGCCAGAAGACGCAGGTCGTTGGCGATCCGGGTCAGGTCGAGCGAGAAGCCACGGAGGTCGTTCGAGAGCCGGACAAAGGGCGCCATCGACTGCATGGCCTCGAAGAGGTTCGGCGCCGTCGTGAAGGGGGCATTCGTCATGGCGGCCAGGTGCGCGACGGCGCGCTCCCGGTACTTGGGGTGCGCGTTGATGCCCGTGCCCGCCGCGTTTCCACCCAGGCCCAATGCGAGTAGCCCCGCGCGGCTCCGCGTCAGGGACTCGACCCACCCATCCACCGAGGCCCGATAGCCGGAGAACTCCTGCCCCAGCGTGATGGGGACCGCGTCTTGAAGATGCGTGCGGCCCGACTTCAAGATGCCGTCGAACTCGCGTGCCTTGGACGCAAACGAGTGGGCGAGGGCCGCAGCCTCCTCGATCACGGGGCCCGCGAGCACGTAGGCGGCGAGCCGCATGGCCGTGGGGATGACGTCGTTGGTCGACTGCGCCATGTTCACGTCGTCGTTGGGGCTCACGAGCTTGGTGTCGCCGCGCTTTCCGCCCAACAGCTCGGCGGCGCGGTTGGCGATCACCTCGTTCACGTTCATGTGGAACGACGTGCCGGCGCCGGCCTGGTAGGCGTCCACGACGAACTGGTCGTCATGCTTTCCCGCCACGATCTCCTCGGCCGCCTTCACGATCGCGTCGGCCTTCTTCTGGTCGAGCACGCCCAGCTCGGCGTTCGCCTTGGCGGCGGCGATCTTGATACGCGCCATGGCTCGGACCATCTCCGGATGCAGCCGCTCCCCGCTGATGGGGAAGTTGGCGACCGCGCGGGCGGTCTGGACGCCGTAGTAGGCGCCGGCGGGGACTTCGAGGGAGCCCAGCGAATCCTTCTCGGTGCGGGTCTCAGGCATGGGCAAAATCCTTGAGCTCCACCGGGCGCCCCCAGACCTCGCTGAAG
>JANLXD010000097.1:0-8995 GCA_031364935.1 Candidatus Eiseniibacteriota bacterium | reverse complement strand
ATCGGCGACCCGTATCGCGGGGGGTCGTTCCACTTCCGGTCCGAGCCGGACATGGTTCTCATTCCGAGCTCGCGCGTCTATTACGTCGACGACTACTACGTCGACGACTACGACAATGAATACGGCTACGACGACTATGGGTGCGACATCTACCGCTATGGTGGGATGTGGTATCTGATCGACGACGGCTACTGGTACCGGGCCCGCTCGTACCGCGGCCCATTCGTCAATATCAGCTTCCGTTCGGTGCCGCGCTCGGTGTACTCCGTGCCGACGCACTACCGCCGGAACTGGGGCGGCTCATACGCCAACTACGGGGGTAACTGGGGTTGGTACCGCGACTCCGACAGGCGGAGCTATTCGAGCCGCAACCGGAGCTACCAGACGCGTGACCGGAGCTACACGACGCGCGACCGCGGCTACCAGACGCGCGATCGCTACCAGACGCGCGACCAGAACGTCCGGTACCGTGACAACGTCTCGAACCAGAGCCGAGACCGGCGCTGGGAGGGCAACCGGACCAACGTGAGGAACGACGAGAGTCAGGTCCGCGATCAGAACCGGTCTCGTGACTATGACGACAACTCGAACCGCGGCCGGGGCAACGGGAATAGTGGCCGCGACAAGGGAAATAAGGGCGGGAACGGCCACGGACACGGCCGGGACAAGTAGCCCGAAGCAGAAAAAGACGCGGTGCGAGACGCCGCGGGATTACAAGGCGGGGCTCCCTGACGGGAGCCCCGTTTTCGCGCGCGCGCCGGAATCGATGTTGGCGCGCGCGAGCGCGCGGGCCGGGATGTAACGCTCGGCCGACTTCTCCCACCACCGCTCCAGACGCGGCCCCGCCCAGAGCGAGGCGAACGTCAGGACGAAGCCCGCCAGGATATCCACTACCCAGTGATGACGCAGATAGACGGTGCCCAGGATCAGCCCCGTCCCCAGCACCAACTGGATCGGGAAGAACCAGCGGAGGTGCCTCCACGCCAGGAGGGTCGCGAGGAGCGCCACCGCGCTGTGGAGCGAGGGAAAGGCTCCCTGGGCGGTCAACGGGATCGCCTTGGTCGCGGCCCGCGTCTGGTCGAGCAGGGGCCATAGCCCGCGGAGCGGCGGCCCGTACTGATCGCCGATCACCAGCCGCGGCGCCGACGCGGGCCAGAGCACGTAGCCGATGTACCCCAGATACAGGCAGAGCACGATGCTCAGGAGGGTCTCCCGGAACTGGGACCGCATCCCCTTCCGATAGAGAAGGAGCCCCACCAGAGGCGGCGTCACGTAGAAGAGCCAGTAGCAGACCGTGAGCACGTCGGTCAGAAGCGGATGGGCGAAACGCTGCGCCCACACCGTCGGCTCCACGCCGAAGAGCGCCACGTCCCAGCGGTAGAGGGCCTGCGTCACGTCCCGAAAGCCGTAGAAGCGGATCAGGTCGTGGAGGCTCGCGTAGAGGTTCGCGCAGAAGAGAAACGGCAACGAATCGCGGATCAGCTCCCAGCGCGGCTTCCAGCGCACGACCGCCAGCGTGAGAAGCACCGTGGCCACGAGCACGATCAGCCGCGGGAGCGCGCCCGGGTAATTCGCGGCCGCGGGGTCGACCGGATAGGCGGACAGATTCGCCGCGATGACGGCCAGCGCGTACGCGACCGGGATGAAGAGAACAAAGGTCAGCACCTCCTCCGGACGCATCGTGAACACGAATCTCCGGAGAGCCTGGAGGAGCTTGCCGTCCTTCTGCTCCGCGCGGGGAGCGCCCTGAAACTTGGCCCTCATGCCACTCCCGATGTCAGCGGAACGGGCGTCCCTGTCGGCTGCGTCAGCTTGAGCCGCGCGTCGAGAACGATCGCCGGGCCGTCGCCTGGGAGCGCGAGCACCGGGTTCAAGTCCAGCTCGCCAACCTCGGGGTGATCCAGCGCGAGCTGCGACACGCGGTGCAGGAGATCCTTGAGCGCGGCCTGATTCACCGGCGGCGATCCGCGGTAGCCCTCGAGGAGCGGATAGCCGCGGATCTCCCGCAGCATCTCCTCCGCGTCGCGGTCGGTCAAGGGCGCGACGCGGAGCGACACGTCGTGCAGCAGCTCCACCGAAACGCCGCCCAATCCGAAGAGCACGACCGGGCCGAAGGACGGGTCGCGCGTCATGCCCACGATCGTCTCGACGCCGCCGCTCACCATACGCTCGAGGGTGACGCCCTCGAACCGGGCCTTGGGCTCGGCCTCGCGCAGGGACATCGCGATCTCGTCGAAGGCCCGCGCCGCCTCTTCCTCGCTCTGGATCCGGAGCCGCACGCCCCCCACGTCCGTCTTGTGAACCACGTCGGGCGAACGCACCTTCATGACGGCGGGGAACCCCACCGCCTTCGCCATGCCCGCGGCCTCGCCGCGCGTCGTCGCCACCTTGATTGGATTGGTCCGGATGCCGTACGCGTACAGGAATTCAGCCAGGAGCGGCGGATCGAGCCAGCCGGCGCCTTCGGCGCGGGCGAGGACGGCGCGCGCCTTCTCGCGAGCCACGTCGCCGAGCACCGGGACCTTCCCCGCGGGCGCATGGCGCCAGACCCCGTACTTCACGGCTCGGGCCAGCGTGCGCGCCGCAGCTTCCGGGAACGAATACGAGGGGATGCGCCCCTCGTTCAGCGAGCGCAGGCTCTCCGGCACGCCGTGCGACCCCATGAAGCAGGAGAGAACCGGCTTCTTGTTTCCCGCCGCGCCCGCGAGAATCGCGCGCGCCACGTCCTGCGCGCCGGTCACGAGCGGCGGCACGAAAATGACGATGACCGAATCGACATGCTTGTCTTGGAGCAGGAGCCGGAGCGCCATCTCGTAGGACTCGGCTGCGGCCGAGGCGATCATGTCGACCGGGTTCTTGGTGCTCGCCTCGGGGGGGAGAAACGCGCGGAGCGCCTTCACGGTCTTGGGCTCCAGCGCGGTCAGCTCGAGCCCGGCGCTCTCGCACGCGTCGGTGGCCATGATCCCGGGACCGCCCGCGTTCGTGAGGATCGCGACCCTGGGACCGGTGGGAATGGGCTGCGACCCCAGGAGCAGCGCCGTGTCGAACAGCTCCTCGATCGTGTCGGTGCGGATCACGCCGCTCTGATGGAAGAGCGCCTCGACCGCGGCGTCCGAGCCGGCTAAGGCCCCCGTGTGGGAGGTCGCCGCCCGCGATCCGCCCGGCGTGCGGCCGCTCTTCACCGCGACGATGGGCTTCTTCCGCGCCATCCGGCGCGCGATCTGCGTGAACTTGGACGGATTTCCGAACGACTCCAGGTAGAAGAGCACCATGTCCGTTCCGGGATCCTGCTCCCAGAACTCGAGCAGGTCGTTCCCCGAGACGTCCGCCTTGTTGCCCACGCTCACGAAGTGCGAGATGCCCAGGTTCAGGGCGCGCGCGTAGTCCAGGATCGCGAGCCCCAGGGCGCCGCTCTGCGAGGAGAAGGCGATCCTGCCCGGCGGCGGCTGCACGGGCGCGAAGGTCGCGTTCATCATCACGGCGGGATCGGTGTTCAGGATCCCCAGGCAGTTGGGACCGACCAGCCGCATGCCGTGCCGCCGGACGATGTCGCGCAACTCCGCCTCTCGCTTCACGCCCTCGCCGCCGACCTCCTTGAAGCCGGCCGAGATGACGACCAACGCCTTCACGCCCTTCCTCCCGCACGCCTCAGCGGTCTCGAGCACGAGGGCCGCCGGCACCACGATCACCGCCAGGTCCACCTCGCCCGGGACGGCCTCGATCGACGCGTACGCCGGGACCGATTGCACGTGGGACGCGTTGGGATTGACGGGGTAGACGGGGCCCTGGAAGGGCTGCTGCAGGAGGTTGTGGAGCACGGCGCCGCCAATGGAGTCGCGCCGCCGCGAGGCGCCGATCACCGCGATCGAGCCGGGGCGGAGAAGCGGAAGGAGGGAATCGCTCACGCGGGCGATTCTAGCAGAAGGTACCCAGGGCACAGGCCTACGCCGGCGAAGCCATCCGCTTCCGCGCCGCTTCCACTTCCTTCGCCAGCGCCACGTCCTTCGCGGTGATGCCGCCCGAGTCGTGGGTGGAGAGGCGAAGCGTGATGTTGGAGTAGCGGATGTCGATGTCGGGGTGGTGGTCCGCCAGCTCGGCCAGGTGCGCGACCGCGTTCACGAAGACGATCGCCTCTGGGAACGTGGCGTTCTTGTAGGTCTTCTGGATCATCCCGTTCTCGAGCTTCCACTCGGGAAGCTCGCCCAGCGCGGCCTGGATCTCGGCGTCGCTCAGCTTTTTCGCGAGCATGGCGGGCCGGCTACCAGCGGCCCAACAGGCCGGGGTCCGACATCATCTCGGGCGACCAGGCGTCGGGCATGATCTCGACCTCGGTCTCCTTCCCCGTGACGCGCGTCGTCACTTCTTTCACCTGCGCCACGATCTGCGGCGCGTAGGGGCAGAACGGAGTCGTCAGGAGCATCCGCACCACGTGCGGCTCCACGCTCTGGTCGATCTCCCGCACCAGGCCCAGGTCGATGATGCTCAAGTGGATCTCGGGATCGATCACCTCTTCCAGCGCGGTTCGGATTTCTTCGTCGGATGCCATGTCTACTCCTCCGGGATCCCGATGAGCAGGTCGTCCCCTTCGACCCGCACCGGGAAGGTTTCCACCGGCACGAAAGCCGGCAGCGAGAGCGCCGCGCCCGTCTTGATGTCGAACCGCGCGCCGTGGCGGGGGCAGACGACCACGTCGTCCTCGACTTCCCCCTCGGCGAGCGGGCCGCCGTCGTGCGTGCAGATGTCTTCGATCGCGTGGAAGCCGTCGTTCAGCCGGAAGACGGCGATGTGCCGGCCGTCCACCTCGAAAGTCTCGCGGCCGCCGGGGGGAACCTCGGCGACCTGGCCCACTTTCACGAACCGGATGGCCTGCTGGGTCATTCCTCTTCCTCCGCCTGCCAGCTCTGGAGCCCGTAGACGCCCACTTTCAACGTCTTCAGGGCCAGGAGCGCGCACTTCAGACGCACCGGACCCAGCTCGATCCCCAGCATCTCCAATACCTCGTCCCGCCCGATCCGCTTCACCTCTTCCAGCGTCTTCCCTTTGATCTCTTCCGTCAACATCGAGGCGGCGGCCCGGCTGATCGAGCACCCGACGCCCGTGAAGCGCACGTCCTCGATGGCGCCGTCCTTGACCATGATGTCGATGCGGATCTTGTCCCCACAAAGAGGATTCGAGTCCTCGGCGCTCAGGTCGGGATGCTCCAGCGTGCCGAAGTTGCGGGGATTCTGCGAGTGGTCGAGGATGTCCTGCCGGTAGAAGTCGTCGAGGCTCATCCGTGAAAGACCTGCTTCGCCTTCCGCACGCCCGCCACCAGCCGGTCGATCTCCTCCGGCACGTTGTAGACGTAGAAGCTCGCGCGGGTCGTAGCGGCGATTCCGAATTTGGCGTGGAGCGGCATCGTACAGTGGTGGCCCGCACGCACGGCGATCCCCTCGCGGTCCAGCACCGAGGCGACGTCGTGGGCGTGGACCCCCTCGAGCGTGAACGAGACGATGCCGCCGCGCTCGGAAGCGGGCGGTCCGTAGATCGTCACTCCGGGGATGGCCCCGAGCCCCTCCATGGCCAGCGAGGTCAACTCGGCATCGTGGCGGCGGACCAAGTCCATCCCCAGTCCCTCGAGGTATTCGATCGCGACCGCGAAGGCGATGGCGTCGGCGATGTTCATGGTGCCCGCTTCGAACTTGAAGGGGATGTCGTTCCACGTGGAGCCGGTCAGCTTGACCTCGCGGATCATCTCGCCGCCTCCGAAGAATGGCGGCATGGCCTCGAGGTGCTCGCGCTTCGCGTAGAGGGCGCCGATTCCGGTTGGCGCGAGCATCTTGTGCCCGGAGAAGGCGAGGAAGTCGGCGTCCAGCGCCCGCACGTCCACGCCCAGATGCGGCGCGCTCTGCGCGGCGTCCACCAGCACGACGGCGCCGGCCGCGTGCGCGCGGCGGATCAGCTCCTCGACCGGGTTGATCGTCCCGAGGGCGTTCGAGAGCTGCGTGACCGCGAGGATCTTGATCGGTCCCTCGAGCAGCGCGTCCAGCCCCGAGAGATCGAGCCGGCCCGAGCGGTCCACCGGGATGTAGCGAAGCTCGGCCCCCTTCTCCTCCGCCAGCATCTGCCACGGGACCAGGTTCGAGTGGTGCTCCATCTCGGTGGTCACGATCACGTCGCCGCGCCCGACGTTCTTCCGTCCCCACGAATTCGAGACCAGATTCACCGACTCCGTGGTGCCGCGCGTGAAGACGATCTCCTTGGGGGAGCGCGCGTTCACGAAACGGGCGACGGTGGCGCGCGCGGCCTCGTACGCAGCGGTCGCCTCTTCCGCCATGAGGTAAATGCCGCGATGCACGTTGGCGTTGGAGGTGCGGTAGTAGTGGTCCAGCGCGCGGAGGACCTGGATCGGCTTCTGCGTCGTGGCGGTGTTGTCCAGGTAGGCGAGCGGCTTCCCGTAGATCTCCCGGGTCAGGATCGGGAAATCCTTCCGAATGCGCGCGGCGTCGAGCCTCGAAGCCGGATCGGGGGCCGCGGTTTTCTCCGCCGTCTTCACGCTACTTCCCAGCCTTCCGATCCATCGCCTCCGTGACGAGGGCGCGAAGCGTCGGAGACGGAATGCGCTCGAGCACCGGCTCGAAGAAGCCGGAGATGATCAGACGCTCGGCGTCATGCTTGTTCATCCCGCGCGCCATGAGATAGAAGAGCTGCTCCGAGTCCACCTGCCCGACCGTGGCTCCGTGCGTGCAGCGCACGTCGTTCGCCTCGATCTCGAGACTGGGAATGGAGTCGGCGCGCGCCTTGTCGGAGAGAATCAGGTTCCGGTTCGCCTGGTAGGCGTCGGAGCCCTGCGCGTCCTTGTTCACGCGAATCAGGCCCTGGTAGACCATGCGGGCGCGATCCCGGAGCGCTCCCTTGAAGAGGAGGTCGCTCGTCGTATGACCGACCACGTGGTTCTGAAAGGTGTGGAAATCGAAGTGCTGGGACTCGTCTCCGAAGTAGCAGCCTGAGAACTTCCCCTCGGCGCCCTCGCCTTCCAGGTGCAGCTCCATGTCGGTCTTGACCAGCTTCCCGCCCAGCGCGGCGAGTGTCCAGTGGAAGCGCCCCTCCCGGCCGATGCGCGCGCGCTCCACGCCGAAGTGATAGACGTTGCCCGCCCAGCGGAAGAGGGTCGCCAGGTGCAGCTCGGCGCGCTCCCCCACCGTGATCTCGGTGACCGGCACGACGACCGCCATGCCCGGCTCGCCGTAGGAGACGTACTCCTCGATCACGGTCGCCTTCGCCCCCGACTCCAGCGCCACGACCAGGTGCGGGAACTGCGCCAGATCCGGCGTGCTCCGCGCGACCAGCACGCGGATCGGCTTGGTCAGCGCCACTTCCGAGGGCACGTGCACCAGCAAACCCTCGGAGCCGAGCGCGGCGTTCAAACCCGTAAAGCGGCTCTCGTCGTATCGCACCGTCGCGCCCAGGATCCGCTCGACCAGGGCCGGCTTCTCGCGCGCGGCCTGAGCCAAGGGAAGCACCGTCACGCCGGAGCGGGTCAGCGCCTCATCGCGCTCCATGAAGACGACGCTGTTGTCCAGCACCACGACCAGGGCCGAGCGCTCGTCCGCGGGCCCGATCTCCGCGCGAAGCTCGGCGGGAAGGTCGGCCGCGGTGCGCGCCGCGGCGTGCGGTTCCCGCTCGACCACGAGCGAGTCCCACTTGATCGCGGAGATGTCGGTGCGCCGCCACAACTCGTCCATCCGGGTGGGAAACGACGTCTTCTCGCAGAACACCCACGCGCGCGCGCGGCGATCGGCTAGAAACGCCGGCTCTCCGGCGCGGGACGCGATCTCGGCGACCGTTTCGGCACTGACGCCCCCCATCCGCGCGGTTTGATCCGCGGGGGCAGGCATGGTTTCGGAACGCGTCATCCGACCGAGCCCTCCATCTGGAGCTGAATGAGGCGGTTCATCTCGACCGCGTATTCCATCGGCAGTTCCTTCGTGATCGGCTCGATGAAGCCGCTCACGATCATCCCGGCCGCTTCCGCTTCCGGGATGCCGCGGCTCATCAGATAGAAGAGCTGCTCGTCGCCGATCTTCGAGACCGTGGCCTCGTGCCCCACCGACACGCGGTCCTCTTCGATCTCCATGTACGGGTAGGTGTCGGAGCGCGAGTCTTCGTCCAGGAGGAGCGCGTCGCAGCGCACCGTCGACTTGCAGTCGACCGCGCCCTTCGCCACCTTGACCAACCCGCGGTAGCCCGCGCGCCCGCCGTCCTTGCTGATCGACTTGGAGACGACGTTGGACGTGGTGTTGGAAGCGGCGTGGACCACCTTGCCGCCGGCGTCCTGGTGCTGGCCCTTGCCGGCGAACGCGATCGAGAGAATCTCGGCGTGCGCGCCCGGCTCCATCATGTAGACGCTCGGATACTTCATGGTCAGCTTGGAGCCCAGGTTCGCGTCCACCCATTCCATCGTGGCGTCCTGATAGGCGGCGGCGCGCTTGGTGACCAGGTTGAAGACGTTGTTCGACCAGTTCTGGATGGTCGTGTAGCGGCAGCGCGCGCCCTTCTTCACGATGATCTCGACCACCGCGGAGTGCAGCGAGTCGCTCGCGTAGATCGGCGCGGTGCAGCCCTCTACGTAGTGCACGTAGGCGCCTTCGTCCACGATGATCAGCGTCCGCTCGAACTGCCCCATGTTCTGGGCGTTGATGCGGAAGTACGCCTGCAGCGGGAGATCGATCTTCACGCCCTTCGGCACGTAGATGAACGAGCCGCCGCTCCAGACCGCGCTGTTCAGCGCGGCGAACTTGTTGTCCGAGGGCGGAATGAGCGTGCCGAAATACTGCCGGAAGAGCTCGGGGTGCTGCTCCAGCGCCGAGCCCGTGTCCAGGAAGATCACGCCCTTGTTGGCCAGGTCTTCCTTGATCTTGTGATAGACCGTTTCCGAGTCGTACTGGGCCCCGACGCCGGAGAGGAACTTCTGCTCGGCTTCGGGAATTCCGAGTTTGTCGAAGGTCCGCTTGAT
>JANLXD010000087.1:0-1821 GCA_031364935.1 Candidatus Eiseniibacteriota bacterium | reverse complement strand
CGCCGGGCGGGCGCCGGCGGCTCGCTTCGCGCCCGCCGGCGCGGCGTGCTCCCGCTCCAGCTTTTCAAGGATCTCGCGGGCGCGGGCCAGCACGCCCCCCGGCACCCCCGCGAGCTGAGCGACGTGGATCCCGTACGAGCGGTCCGCGCGCCCGGGCGCGATCGCGTGCAGAAAGACGATCCGCCCGTCCGTCTCCGACACGCGCACGTTTCTGTTTTTTAGGCGCGGGAGCGTCGCCTCGAGATCGGTCAGCTCGTGGTAGTGCGTGGCGAAGAGCGTGCGCGGGCGCGCGCCCGGCCCGTCGTGCAGCGCTTCGGTCACGGCCCACGCGAGGGAAAGCCCGTCGTACGTGCTGGTGCCGCGCCCCACCTCGTCCAGGAGCACCAGGCTCGCGTCGGTCGCCTGGCGGAGGATCGTCGCGGTCTCCTCCATCTCGACGAAGAACGTCGACGCGCCGCGCGCGATCTGGTCCGAGGCGCCGACCCGCGTGAAGATGCGGTCCGCGATTCCGATGCGGGCCGACGCGGCCGGGACGTACGAGCCGACCTGGGCCAGGTACACGCACAGCCCGACCTGGCGGAGGAAGGTGGACTTGCCCCCCATGTTCGGGCCGGTGATGAGCCACACCTGCTCGGCGTCGCCGTCGAGGACACAGTCGTTTGGAACGAAGGCGCCGCCGTCGAGCGACCGCTCGACCATGGGATGGCGCGCCTGGCGGAGCACCAGGCTCCGGTCCTCGGTCATGACCGGACGCGTCCACCGCTCGCGCGCCGCCGTCTCCCCCAGCGCGCGATAGAGGTCCAGCTCGGCCACCACGCGGGCGGCGTCGTGGAGCGCCCCGATCGATTCCAGGCACCGCTCGCGCAGCCGGTGGAAATGCGCGGCCTCAGAGCGGCGGCTCTCGACGCTCGCCGCCTCGATCCGCTCCTCCATCCGCTTCAGCTCGGGCGTCAGATAGCGCTCGGCGCCCGCCAGGGTCTGCTTCCGAATGTAGTCTTCCGGAACGCGGTGGAGCTGCGAGCGCGTGACCTCCAGGTAATAGCCGAAGACCCGGTTGTAGCTGACCTTCAAATTCGCGATGCCGGTCCGCGCGCGCTCCCGCGCCTCCAGCGCGAGCACCTGGTCGCGACCGTCGCCGGCGTCGCCGCGCATCGCGTCGAGGTCGGGGTCGAAGCCCGCGCGCACGATCCCCCCCTGCGTGGCGGTGAGCGGCAGCTCCTCCATCAGCGCTTCCTCGAGGAGCGCGGCTAAGGGCGAGAGGTCGGGGAGCGCCGTGCGCCACTGCGCGAGCGCCTCCCCCGTGCGCGCCTCGAGGGTGAGGCGAACCGCGGGCAGGCGGCGAAGCGCGTCCCGGACCATGCCGACGTCGCGCGGCCCGGCGCGCCCCGATCCCAGGAGCCCCAGCGTGCGTTCTAGATCTGGGAAGCGATGGAGGCGCTCGGCAAGCTCGGAGCGGAGCGCCGCCGAATCGGCGAAACAGGCGGTTCGCTCCTGGCGCGAGTGGACCACCCGGAGGTCGCGCGCCGGCGCGCGAAGCAGCGCTCGGAGCGCCCGCGCGCCCATCGCGGTCTCGGTGCGGTCGAGCAGGTGGAGGAGCGCGTGCTCCTTCCCCGCTGGAGAATCAAACACCTCGAGGTTCCGGAGCGTGGCCTCGTCCACCACGAGCGGCGCCCCTTCGCGGAGCGGGCGAAGCTCGCGGATCTGCGGGAGCGCCGACTTGGCGAGGCCGCGCAGATACTCGAGGAGCGCGCCCGCGGCGCCGAGTCCCGCGCGCGCGTCCGCGAGACAAAAAGAGTCGAGACGATTCACCTCGAACTGGCG
>JANLXD010000085.1:0-2379 GCA_031364935.1 Candidatus Eiseniibacteriota bacterium | reverse complement strand
ATGATGTCGTAGCCGCGGCCGCCATAGATGCGCGAGGACATCGTCGCGATCCGGAGCCGCTGCGACTGCACCACGTGCTTCACGCCCTCGGTGATGAGCCGCGCGCGCTTCAAGTGCGTGCCGGCGGACCCCGTCATCTCGAGTCCCGCGCGCCGCGCCAGGTCCACGGCGGCCATCCCCACGCCCCCCGCGGCGGCATGGATGAAGATGCGCATGCCGGGCTCGACGGGGCCCGTGCGGTGGAGGGCCACGTAGGCCGTCCCGTAGTTCAGCGGGAGCACCACGGCGGACTGATACGCGAGGGAGTCGGGGATCGGAATCACCTGCTCGGCCGGCACGGCGATCCGCTCGGCGTAGCCCCCTGTCAGGTGGTACGCGAGGACGCGCTGCCCCTCGCGGATCCCCTGGACGCCGTCGCCCACGGCGATGACGTCGCCGCTCGTCTCGTGGCCGGGGATGTAGGGAGGGCGCGGCGCCTCGGGGTTCAGACCCTGCCGCGAGAGAACGTCGGTGAAGTTGACGCCGATCGCGCGCACCTGGATCAGCACTTCCCCGGGTGCAAGTTGGGGATCGGGCGCTTCCCCCTGGCTCAACGACTCCGGAGGCCCGGGCTTCCGGAAATTGACGGCGCGCATGGTGCCGGTCACCAGCGCGTTCCTGGCGGCCTCGTGCGGGGCGGACTTGCGTGGCGCGCCGGCTTGGGCGGCTCGGGCTCCCGCTTCGCCGCGACACCGCCGCCGCGAATCCGCCGCGACAGCGCCTCGACCTTGCCCTTCACCATATCCCGAATGCGGCGCACTTCCTCGATCGACTTCCCCGCGGGGTTCGGGATATCCCAATCCTCGACGGGCCGCCCCGGGTAGACGCAGACCGCCGGATCGTCGCATCCCATCGAGACGACCAGGTCGGCGCGGGCGAGAACTCCCGCATCGATTCCGGCGGGGCGTCGCATCTCGATGTCGGCGCCCACTTCGCGCATCACGGCGACCACTTCGGGGTGCACGCGGGCGGCCGGCTCCGAGCCTCCGGAGCGCACCTCGTGCCCGGGCACCAGGCGTTCGAAGAACGCGTGCGCCATCTGGCTGCGCCCCGCGTTTTCGCGGCAGAGAAAATAGACGAGCATGACCCCACTATACCTGATCGCGCAGGCCAACGGCCGTGTCGAACACCGCCTGCCACATCTCCTGCGTGAGCACGCCGGTGCTCGTGTTCTGCTGGCTGGGGTGATAGGCGCAGAGAAGCCAGCCTCCTTCGGGGAGCGGGTGATAGACGCCGTGCCCGAACACGGGCTTGGGCTTCAGGTCGGGGAGGTCCAGGCCGCGCCGCGATTTCAAGAATGCCTCGAAGCCGATCCGCCCCAGCGCGAGGCGCACGCGCACGCGCTGGAGCACACGCATCTCGCGGATCAGGTACTCGCGGCAGCGCTCCTCCTCGATGGTCAGGGGCTTGTTTCCCGGCGGCGCGCATCGGACGGCCGCCGTGATGTACACGCCGTAGAGCGTGAGCCCGTCGTCGCGCGAGACCGACTGGGGCTGGTTCGACAACTCCTGCCGATAAAGCTCGCGGAAGAGCCACTCCCCCGACTTGTCCCCCGTGAAAACCCGCCCCGTCCGGTTCCCGCCGTGCGCCGCCGGGGCCAGGCCCACGATCAGAAGCCACGCATCCGGGTCGCCAAAGCCCGGCACCGGCTTTCCCCAGTACTCCTGGTCCCGGAATGCCGCCCGCTTCGTCCGGGCCACTTCCTCGCAATAGGCCCGGAGACGCGGGCAGCGCTCGCACGCCACCACGTCCGCGGCGATCCGCGCCAGGGAATCGCGGACGCGTGTGAGGGGTTTATGAAGAGGAGCCATCCCGGGATGATACCAACGGCGCCTTGATCGCTTTCCGGCCCCGGGGGACAATGGACTTCCGGTCCAGGAGGCCGGCCAACCCGGGCATGCAGGCACTACTTCCGCTACTCACAACGCTTTTGCCGGTCCTGTACGGGCTGAGCGCGGCCGGCTATGCCAGGGTTTACCTGGCCGAGCCGGGCGTTCTCGGTCGCGGGCAGAGCGGGGGACCCCTGCTGCTCCGGGCCGCCGTGGTAGTCCACGCGCTCTATCTGGCGGCGCGTGGGTTCGTGGAGGGTCACCTCCCTCTCGCTTCGGTCTACGACTTCCTCTCGGCCACCGGCTTCTCCCTCGCCGTGGTCTATCTCTACGTCGAGATGCGCCAGCGGATCCGGACCACGGGAATCTTCGTCATCCCCCTGGTCTTCTTCCTCCAGATCATCTCCTCCGCGTACGGAATGAGCGTTCCCGCTCTGAAGCCGCCGATCAAGCCGATCTGGTTCGAGCTCCACACGCTCGCGGCGGTGCTCGGCTACAGCGCCTTCGTGGT
>JANLXD010000073.1:0-7485 GCA_031364935.1 Candidatus Eiseniibacteriota bacterium | reverse complement strand
GCGCCGCGCGTGGGCTGAGGCGCGGGAGGACTAGCCGCCCTGGCGTTTCCTCCGCTGCCTCCGCTGAGCGAATGACTTAGACACCCGCCTTCGGCCCGGCTACTCTCTTCCGCCATGTGGCCGACAACTCAGGGATGGGCTCTTCTCCTCGCTCTAGTCCTTCTTTTCGGCGCCTCGGCGCTCCTGCCGGGCGCGGCCCACGCCACCTTCCTACCCCAAGAGCGGATCCCGACCAACAGCCCGATCTACCGCGACCTCGAGCGCCTCATAGCCAGCTACGACCGCACGCCTCATGCGTTCTCCACGCGGCCGCTCCGACTGCGCGAGATCCTCTCCTTCCTGAACTCGTTGGAGATCGAGTATCCGAGCGCGGCCCTTGACCCCGCGCTGATCCGGGTGCGGCGAGCCGTGGATCCGACGGTACCTGGGGCGAGGGGATCACTCATCAAAGTCAAAGGCGATGAGGACGAGATCGCCACCGCCTCGCCCTACGCGTCCCTCGTCTACGAAGAGGATCCGAAGAACAATCCCGACTTGAACCGCGACTACCGGGTGGGCGTCCAGGTCGCGGCAGCGATCGACTCCAATTCGGTGTTCGTGTTCAACGGCTACGAAGGGACCGCCTCCCAGGGTGGGCGCGGAACGCCCAACTTTGGGACGCTGAACGCGGCCATCGAAGGCGTGGATATGAATTCCTGGCTGGCCGAAGCGTACGCCGAGGTCACGTTCTCCCGCGTCCGGATGCTCTTCGGGCACACTTGGCTCCGCTGGGGGCCCGGACGCGACGGCACGCTCGCGCTCTCCGATGCCGCGCCCGCGCTCGACATGGTGCGGGGCGAGGCTGGGTTCACCAGGAACTGGCGCGGGCAATGGTTCGTGGCGCTGCTCGATCCCGGCCCTCAGACCTATCTCGCCGGTCACCGCCTGTCGTGGACGTTTCACTCCGACGTGACCTTTGGTCTCACGGAGCTGGCGCGGTTCGACGGAACGAGCCAGGGTCTTCTCTACTTCATTCCGATCGTTCCCTATTCGTTCTGGGAGAAGCGGCCCAAGAGCGTTCCGTCGAACGCGGTGCCGGGCGATACGACGGGCCTCGCCCTCGGCAAGAACAACGTACTCACGTCGGTGGACGTCGCGTGGAACGTTCGCCCCGGCTTTCGGCTGTGGGGCGAGTTCATGATCGACGACATCTCGTTCTCGAGCGACTACAAGCCCGACATGATCGGCTGGCAGGCGGGCATCGAGGAGCGGTGGATCCTGGGAACTTCGTCGGCGGATCGGCCGGCGCGCGCCGCGACCGTGTCGATCGAATACAACCGCGTGAACAATTACACGTACTCCGCCTGGCACGGGCACAACTTCGAGCACCGCGGGTATCCGCTGGGGTTCGTGTACGGACCCGATGTGATGCAGGTGGCCGCTGAGGCTTCGTACGAGCACGGGGCCAACATCGAATTGCGGCTGCGGGCCGAGCTGAGGCGAAAGGGCGAGGGGGCGGTCGGCAATCCGTGGCTTCCCGCACAGGGGAAGGTGGACGCCGGCGACATCTCAGGGATCATCGAGCGAGACGCACGAGTCGCCGCGCAGCTCATCTACACGCCGAGCCGGATGATCCGTTTGGAAGCCACCGCCGGCGCCGCGAGCTTCAAGAACGAGGACCACCGGAACGTGGGAGACGAAATCGTGGTGCCGTTCCGGCTGGCGGCACGATTGGAGTGGTGAGCGCTCTGGCGGCGGAGCTGAAGTGATGAGCGGCCGGGAGTGGCTGGCCAGGGGCCGGGCGTGGGCGGCCACGAGCCGGGCGTGGGTTGGCCGGCATTGTACAAGCCCTGTGATGGTGGGACTGGTCGTCCTGCTCTCGATCGTGGTTCTTGTAGAGACCTTCCTTCTCTGGGAGCAGCGGACGGGGAATCGCGCGATGGAGACGCAATCCGCCAAGCTGCTCACGGCGTTCTTGAAGGAGGACACGACCGCAGCCTCCGGCTCGGGGGGCGTGGCCATCCGGATGGAGAACGTCCGATTCAAGTGGTCGGACAAGGTCTACATCGATACCGGCAACATGGCGGTGCGGGCCGTGCCGGTCCAAGGCAGCACGGTGGATTTCGACGACCTCAATTCATTTCACCTCACCATGCAGCAGTCCACCGTACTGATCCGGCCCGAAGTGCTCGAAGGCATGTTCAACGAGAGCGTATTCAATTATCCCCATTCCAAGCTGCGCGATCTGAGCGTGAAGCTGACGCGAGAGGACAATGAGCGGATCGTGCGCATCGCCGGCAAGGTGAATGTCGGTCTCTGGATTTCGTTTGCCATGTCGACCAAGCTGTCTGTGGATACCAAGACCAACACGCTGGTCATCGACGTGAAGAACCTCAAGGTTCTCGGCGCCCTTCCGGCCATCGCGCTCATCAAATGGAAGCCGCTTCATCTGCAGAACATCATTTCTCTGCCGCCCAACAAGAGCCTGATCGTCGACAAGAACCGGCTGATGGTGAAGCCGTTCGGATTGTTCCCGCCGCCCCGGGTGGACGGCAAGATGGCATCGGTCACGGTGGACGACAACGTGATCCGCCTCGCCTTCAGCGGTTCTCCCATCCCGGCGCCGGAGTCCTCTGCCAAGAATTACGTATATCTGCGGGGAGGCATTTCGCAGTTCGGCCACATCCGCATGTTCGACACCGATATTCTGATCCTGGACCAGGACCCGTCCGATTCGTTTGTGTTCTCGCTCGCGCACTATGCCGATATGATGCCCAGGAGCAACATCGAGGTCCACGACACCAGATCCGCACGTGTCACAATGCCGGACTTTTAGCAGAAGGGAGAAGCGACATGAGACTACTCGGTATCGTTCTCGTGGTTCTCGGAATCGTGGCGTTGGTTTATGGCGGGATCGGCTACAACAAGAAGACGACGCTTCTCGACGTGGGTGGAATCAAGGCCACGGCCACGGAGCACAAGCAGCTTCCGATCGCGCCCATCGTCGGCGTCATCGCGATCATCGGCGGCGTGGCGCTGATGATGGCTTCGAAGCGAGGGGCCTAGCGGCCGGCGGCTTGCCGGTTGCCGCCTCAGCGGCCGTGGCGACAACAACTGCGGCGGCGGTCTCCGCCTCCACGTTCGCTTCGGTCTTCTCCACGCCCTCGCCCTCGACCCGCGCCTCATCGGGGCGCTCGACCACGAGCGCGCGCAATCGCTTCGCCAGCAGGCGCACGACCCCCTTCAACAGGGAGAGGTCGCCGGCGGCCATGTCGTAGAACTCCTCGCGGTGCAGGGCGAGTGTCAGCCCGTCCTCGATGCAGTCGGCGCTGTGACCGCGCTCGGAGTCATCCACCAAAGACCAGGTTCCGAAGGCTTCTCCCGGCCCGACCTCCGAAGTCGTGCGCCCGCCCGTCGTGAGGCGAATACGCCCCTCGACAACCATGTAGAGCGCGTCCGAAAGATCATCCTCCTTGTAGAGGTTGTCCCCTTCCAGGATTTCAATCTCCCGGGCGACTTCGGCCAAACCGACGAGATGGCGCGGCTCCACTTCCTTCAAGAGATCCGCCGCACGCAGGATCATGACTCGTTCCACCATGGTCAGCATGCAGCCCCCTTCATCGCCGTCTCCGACGACTGCCCGTGCCCGTCGCCGTTCGAGTCGAGCGCGGCGAGCTCCTGCTGAACGAGCGGATCGTCGCCTCCCCCGGTCGCGAACAGGCCGCGGTCGAAGCCCGCTGCGTGGCGCGAAGCCCGCACCGCGCAGGCGCGCAGCCATCCGTCCTCCGACTTCCACGCCACCTGGATGGACTCGACGAGCGGGTCGCTGCCGGCCACCACGACGGTCGCGTCTTTGACCCCTCGCTCGTTCACGGCCTGGGGCTCGTAGATCTGGCTCAGATGCCTAAACACTTCTCTCGGCAACACGTGCCCCAGGTACTCCAGCGCGGACGGGATGGCAAGCGCCTCGCGAGTCTTGAGCCGTTGGAACGCACCCACCAGCGGCTGCGTCTCGTACCAACAGATCAGGGCCCCGAGGGCGCGATGAAGCGCCCCGTCCGCCGACTCCCGGAACGTATCCGCGAGCAGGCGCGACTCCGGAGCGGCGAGCCCCTCGAGCGAAAGCGCCGGGTCGATGAATCTGCGGTACTCCCCCAACTCCCGCATGAACAGCTTGTGCACCAGCGAGCGCGACAGCACCGGCTTCAAGGTTTCGATCTTCACGAGGGCCAGGCTTTCGAACCCGATATCGCGCAGCCGGGGCTCCGCGCTTTTCACGATGGTCATGAGGGCCGCCACGGAGCGCGGGCTCGCGATGTGCGCCAGTGTTCGGGCGCCGAGCACTTGCCCCTTCGGGCCAAACTCGCCGTCGAGGAGAAGCTGGAGCTCAGGCACGGCCTGGTCGCCGAGCGCGGTGACGGCCTTGCGTGCTTCAAAGCTCAGCTCCGGCAGATGAAGAAGATGGAGCAGCGCATCGAGAAGCTCCGGGCTCGGCCGGCGCGCCGCCGAGAGCAGGGCCATCCGCCTGACTTCGACATCGCGGTCAAGCAACAGGACGCGCAAGCGCCGCGTCGGGTCGCTGCCGGTCATCGCGCCCAAGGCGCGCGCCGCGAGCAGCAGATCCCCGCGCGTTCCCGCTGCCATCCGGGCATCGACCCACTCCAACGTGAGCGCGGCACGTCCCTCGGACGGATGCTCGGCCAGGGCGTCGACCGTGTCCTGCCGGAGCGTCAGGTCCTCGCCGTCCAGCCAACCGCGCGCAAGGGCGGCCGGATCCTTGCCCACCGCGAGGAGATAACTGACCGTCGCGCGGCGCAGCCCTTCGTGCGGGTCGCCCAGGAAGCCCGTGACGACGCCTTCCTCATCCTGCAGCCGCATCGCTTCCATCGCTTCCAGCGCCGCCGCGCGAACACTCGGAGACGGATGCGGGAGACAGCTCAGAACCGCGCGCGCGATCTCCTTGTCCTTGGAGCGCTCGCTCAACTTGAGGGCCAGCACGATGCGGGACTCGTCATCCTCGCGCAGCCCCTGGAGGAGCGCCTTTCGCGCGGAGGGGATTCGCATCGCCTCCTCCGCCACGTCGGGCTCGATCCAACGGGTGCTCAGCTTCTCTTTGAAGGCGCGGCCATACTCACGATTCAGGAAAAAGAGCACCGCGAGCCAGACGGCCACGAAGGTGCCCGTCACCACGGCCACGACTGTGGGTCCCACACCCATCCCACGGAGCAGGACGATGAGCAGGAGGCCGGCCGCCGCGTCCGACCACCGGTCGACCAGCGTGTCGACGGCGGGCTTGATGCGGCGCCGCTCGTGCCGGCGAACCGCCATGTAATAGATCTCGGACGTGGACTTGCCGAGCGTCTGGAAGACGACGCCCTGGATCCATCGCATCGCGATGATGAGCCACCACCCTGCGCCGAGGACCAGTCCGGACAGGAACATGATCGCCGTAATCGGCTGGAGGCCGGTCGAGGGCCTCAGGCCCAGCCGATACAACAGCCATCCTCCCACGGTGAACTGGAACAGAAGCGCCAGGGCGTTCAACCCCACGTAGAACTTGCCGAAGAACTGCGTGAGCGCGTGCGGATCCGGATACAGTTGCTGGATCAGGATCTTGAACTGGAAATCGACCAGCGTCGATACGATCACCCCCAACGCGAGCCCGGCGGCCAGGATCTTGATGTAACGCGACCGGCGCACCAACTCCCAGGGAGATACCTTGTGCGGAACCTCGATCGGCACGGGGCGGCGCGCCCGGTGCTTCTCGATCACGCGCGTCAGCAGGTGCGCCACGATGAGTAATGCCGAGACCGACCACATCAATCCATCTTGTTTCACGACCGGCACCGCCCACGCGGCGTAGGCGCCGCCTACGAGACCGCCGACCAGGCCGCAGCCACCGAGAAGCGGGAACACGCTGCGCGCCCGCCGGGAATCCCATACGTCGATCGCGAGGGCCCAGAAGTGAGGCATCAGCATCATGGCCTGGCTGCCCGCCCAGATGTAGAACACGGCGGCGGTCCAGTGGCGCGCGAACGGGAAGACCGCGGCCGCGGCCACGCTGATTCCGATGGCTGCATATTGGTTGAATCGTGTGGGCCCGAAGCGCTGGAAGCGGAGGGCCACCCGGCTCTCCAGCCAGACGAATCCGATCGCGGCGAGCGCGACCCCGATATACGCATAGGGCAGCGCGAGGGCTCCGAATTCGGCGAGGAAGAGAGCGTCGCGGAGCACTTTCGCGATGGTGTACGCGCAGAATAGGGTCCCAACCAGGGCCCCCATCAGGAGAAGCAGGCGCCGTTCGTGCGGCTCGAGGGTGAGCCGTCGGGTGAGGGCCCCGAACAGGCGTGCAGCCAGGTTCATCTCTCCTCCATCCACATGAAGCCTTGACCGTGTTCGCTCTGACAGCTAACATAGCTTACATGAACGGACCCCACCTAGGCGAGGAGATTCGCCGCCTCCGGCTAGAGGCCGGATTCACGCTCCGCGGACTCGCGGGCGACCTCCAGGTCTCGGCCGCCCACCTGTCGGATATCGAGCACAACCGCCGCCGCCCCTCCGAGGGGCTTCTCCGGAAAATCGCGTTGAGACTGCGCCAAGTAGGGGCCACTTACGAGGCTCTCGAGCAGCTTATCTCGGGGCTCGACACCAAGACGCGCGAGTGGGCCGCCACGACTCCGGGGGCCAGGGCGCTGCTGCGCCGGCTTCTGGAGTCGGACCAGGACCCACAGGAGATCCATCGCGCTTTGGAGAAACTCCTCGGACCCGGGCGAAAGACGACCCCCCCCAAAGCAAACTAACCAGTTTCAGGTCGGCTTCAGCACCATCAGCGCCAGCCCCACCAGCGGCGCGAGCGTCGCAATGGCGCCCCAGAACTCCCATTGCTTCGCCACGCGATGGTAGGCCGCGTAGTCGAAAGACCCGCCCTTCGTGCCCGCATCGGCTAGACCATGGAGCTTCCGCTGAAGCGGTGCGACCCGCGCCATGAACGCGAAGCCGGAGATCGAAAAGAGGATCAGCGTCCAGAGGATCCAGGGCGTTCGGATGATCGGAAAATTGCCCTGCATGGCCGCCGCGACGCCGGCCAATACGATGAGCAACACGCCGGGAATCGTGAAGAGGCGGTCGCTCTTGGTGAGGCCCTCGGCGGTGTGCGCCAGGATCTTCGGATCTCGGGTGCGCGCGGCGTGTCGATGCCAGAAGACGCCGGTGATGATGTTGCCCAGAAACAGGACGACCGCCAAGATGTGAATCAGCTTGAGCCAGAGGTACATTCCGTGGTCCTCCCAACGGGCCATGCAGCCGCGTCAGCGCTTGTCGTTTGAATCGATAGACTTAGTCGAGGTTCGTCTATTTGGCCTCAGCCAGCATCTCCCCGAGCGCATCCAACACTCGGGCGAGCTCCTTGCGGGATTTCTTTCGGTCACCGGCGAGGTAGGACGCCCGGATCTTGACGAAAAGGCCACCATGGCCGGTGATGTAGGTATCGGACTCGATCCATCCCAC
>JANLXD010000067.1:0-3269 GCA_031364935.1 Candidatus Eiseniibacteriota bacterium | reverse complement strand
GCCGCAGGTCACCGAAGGCACCTGCGAGCGGAGCTGGATGATGGACGGGCGATATCTGGTGGGCAACTACAAGGGCTCGGTCGCCGGCATGCCCTTCGAGGGGATGGAAGTGCTGGGTTACGACAACATGAAGAAGCAGTACGTCAGCTCGTGGGTGGACAACCTGGGCACGGGCATCATGCTGAGCCAGGGCGCCCCCATGGACCCGGGCAGTAAGTCCTTTGAGCTGACGGGATCCTCACCCGATCCGACAGGCAAGGTAGTCGTGATGCGCGAGGTCACGAGCATCGTCGACGGCAACACCTGTTCCATGACGATGTACACGAACCTGGACGGACAGGAACAGAGAATGATGGAGATCACTTACACGCGCGTGAAGTGACGCCGGCCCGGACTAACGAGTGAACGAACGCGGGGCGCCTCGGTCGCGATCGAGCGCGCCCCTTCTCGTCGCCGTCGCGGTCACGCTCGTGACGTGGGCTTCGGCCTACGTGGCCATCCGCTACGCGGTGCGGGCCTTCCCGCCCGCCTCGCTCGCGCTCCTCCGCTTCATGGTGGCATCCGTGACGCTGGCGCTGCTCACGCTCCCCACCGGCCGTGTATCGCTGCGCGGAATGTCACGCCGCGACTTTTTCGGTTTTCTGGTGATCGGCCTTGTCGCGATCTCGATCTATCACACCGCGCTGAACGCGGGCGAGCGGACGGTGGGCGCCGGCGCCGCGAGCCTCCTCATCAACACGGGACCCATCTGGACCGCGCTGATCGCCACGTTGATTCTGGGCGAGCGGTTGGGCGTGCGGGGCTGGATCGGGACGGGGCTCGCGTTTTTGGGCGCGGTGATCGTCTCGGTCGGGGCCTCGGGCGGGATCCGCTTCGAAGGCGGCGTGGGATTCATCCTGATCGCCTCCTTCTGCCAGGCGATCTGGTTCGTGCTGCAAAAACCCTACCTCGCGCGCTACGGCGCGCTCCAATCGACCTGCCTCGTGATCTGGCTGGGAACGCTTCTGCTTCTCCCCTTCGCGCCGGAGCTGCTGCGCGCATTGCGGACAGCGAGCCCGGCGGAGATCTTGTCGGCGGTGTATCTGGGCGTGGCGCCCGGCGCGATCGGATATGTCACCTGGACGTACGTGCTCTCGCGCATGCCCGCCTCGCGCGCGGCGAGTCTCCTCTATTTGGTGCCGCCTTTCGCCTATTTGATCGGCTGGGCGGTGCTGGGAGAGCGACCTGACGCGGCGGCATTCTTGGGCGGCATTCCCATCATCGTGGGACTGGCGCTGGTAAATGCGACGCGCGTGGCCCGTGGCGCTACGGCGTCTCCCGACGCTCGTACAGCCGGGCCCCGCCCGGGAGCGACACCGGACCGCTGAAGCCGGGCATCGGCTCGCATCGGTCAAGGATGCCTACCCAAGCCGTGTCTCCGTCGGCCGCGTTCCGCGCGCGCGCCTCCGGGGAGAGGAAGATCGCGGCCACAGGATGGTCCCGCTGAACCGCGGCGAGGTCACGCGAGAGCGGAAGAAGAAGCGCCGGCCGGTCGGCGTGCCAAGCGATCCAATCGGGCACGTCGGACAGGACGAGCTGATCGCGCGGCCACGCGCCGGCCGCGGCGTGGAACGCGGCGGCGGTCTCGGGTCGTAGCGGCGGGAATCGGTGCTTGGCCTCGCGGGTCTGGAACGCGACCGTGAGCACACGCTCGGCGATGAGTAGTGCGATGAGCAGGAGCTGAGCGCGCCGGCCGCAGATCCGGTCCAGCGCCGGAGCGGCCGCGATCCCGATGATCACCGCGGCCAGCGGCACCACCGGAACCAGGAATCGCGGGCTTCGCTCGAGCGCCGAGAAAGCGACGATCTGGATCGCGATCGCGATCAGGAAGGGCGCCACTCCGCGAAGCCACCCGTAGCGGTCGCGCCCGTCCCTGAGCAGGAGTCCCGCGATCGCGAGCCCGATGGCGAGTGATCCCAAACCCCCGAGCAGATCGAGCCCATATCCGAAGAAGTCTTTGACCCATCGCAGCATGAACGTCGCGGGGTGAGCAAGCACGTATGGGATGACGTTCGGGAGCGTGGCGCCGTAGCTCCGGGCGGAGGAGTAGCCCGGATACTCGGGCGTATAGAGGAGCATCGGGTTCCCCTGAACCGAAGACGCCGCGCCGGTCACGCTCATGAGATGGAGCGGCCACGGCGCGCAGAGAAGCAGATAGGTCGCAGCGAACAGAAGTCCGCGCCGCGGCTGCCCGCGTCCCGCCACCCACGCCCAGAGAGGCGCCATGAGGAGCGATTCGCCCCGGAGGTACCACGAGGCCGCCGCGATGATCGCCGCGAGCACCGCCGTCCCGGCCCCGCGCCAGCGCAAAAGGAGGAGCCATATGAAGGCCGCGAGCGCGGCGGCCGGCACCTGGCTCAGTCCTGGATTGAACGAGTCGAGAAGCAGCGGACACGCCATCGCCGTCGCGGCGGCGATCGCGCCCGCTCGCGGCGACGCGAGGTGCGCACCCAGCAAAAACACCAGCGCGACCAGGATGGCGTGCGTCTGCACCACGGCGAGCAAGTAGCCAAGCGGGAGCGAGACGCCGGCCTTCAGCGTCATCGCGCCGCGTACGGCATAGAGCGGCATCCGCCAGCGAACCGGATACGGCGGCCGCTCGTTCGCGCGGAGATGCGTGGGATAGGTGTAGAGCGACGTGAACCCGTCGCCGCGCGCGAGCTGCCGCGCCTCTTGGGAGTAGTCCCAGAGGTCGCTGGTTGGCGAGATGGAGCGGAAGGTCGCGACGGTGAAGAGCAGCGCCAGCGCGAGCGCCGCGAGGCCCCAGAGAATGGCGACTCTGATCGGAAGGCGAGGCAGGGAGGGCCTGCGTGGGGTGGGCGCGGTGGTGGCGGCGTTCACGAAGCGGGAGGATAGTCGGATCCGCCGGCGCGGGACAAAAAAATGCTCCCCGTCGCGCATCCGACGACGGGGAGCTCGTGTCGGTTCGCGGTCTTGCGGTACCGCGGACCTGTCGGTTCCAGAGAGGCCTTCAGTCCTCGCAGCGGCTCCCGGAAGGAGGTTGCCGGTAACCTCTTAGGACTTCGGAGATTAGATTGCCGGGCTTCTCTGCCTATTTAGACCCCTCCAGCCCCGGAAAGTTTCCAATCTTTATCGCGGCGTAAGCCATTACTAATAATGTTGTTACCGGTCAGGTGGTTCACGGTTGCCCGTCGTTCTACATGGGTTTACGGGGATTCCTGACCCTGGTTCGGGCGGGTCAACAACTTTCCGGAGGCCCACGCGGCGAG
>JANLXD010000063.1:0-6963 GCA_031364935.1 Candidatus Eiseniibacteriota bacterium | reverse complement strand
CAGCGCGAGAAGAACCATGACGCCGACAGCAACTTTGAGGACGCGCGGTAGAAGGCCCATGTTTACATTACCTTCCGCTGAGGGCATTGAGGGAAGCCGCGTCCACGGCGCGGCCTCGCGCGAAAATCGGGGGCAAGGAGGAAGGGACCCCCTCCGCCTTGTCGTATAGGATATCAGAGAAAATCGCGGCGCGCCAACGGCGGAGAGCACTAATTCTGGAATTTGGGGCCCGGAAGGCGGTCGTCCCCTTCGCGTCGGGTCAACCCGATGCGGTCGAGGTGCTCGAGGAGCGGAACCGCGTATTTGCGCGACACCTGTAAGATGGCCTTGAAGTCCCCCATCCCCAGGGTGGGACGCTTTCGGAAGTGGTCCCGCACCCGGCTCTCGATCTCGTCCCACTGACTTCGGGTGTAAAGCAGCCCGGATGTGACTCTTACGACTCGGTCCGACTCGATCAGATAGCGGACCAGCTCTTGGGGCCGGACCTCGTTCGGCATCTCCGAGAGGATCGCGGGCAGGTCGGGCGGCTGGAAGCCCTGGCTGGCCAGGCGCTGCTCCATGCGCTCGATTGTCCGGCGCTGCTCGTCGCTGAGCGCCGGGGCCGCGCCGGGAGGCAGGATGTGGTCCCCCCTTGCTACCAAGCCGGCCAAGCCGGCCGGGCCGGCCGGGCGGCCCTTCGTCCCCTTTGCCCCCTCCACCCCCATCGCCAGTAGCGCCGCGAGCGCCTCGTCGAACACCGGGCCGTCCATCTCGCGCGCGAGGAGGCTCTTCAACTCCCCCTTCGGGACCCCCGCCCTCAGCCGGTGCGCCTCGGCATAGCGGCGCACCTCGGCTTCCACCCGTTGGAGCGCCTGGTCCCACGCCGCCCGCGCGACCAAGCGGCCGTCCTTGAGCCGCGCCACCTCGGGCGCGCCGGCGAGCGCCGCCGCGACCTCCGCCGGCTCGGCGCCGATCCGGTGCGCGACCTCGTCGTCCCGGGTTCCCGAGAAGGCGGCCGCTCCCGCGAGCCACGCGGCCTTCTCGCGGAGCGTCCCCGACTCGAGCACGCGGAGCCGCTCCCGATCCGCTTCGGCGAGCCGCGCCCGGCGCGGCGGCGCGGCGTCGATCACCACCGCGCCCGCGACGGTCACCGCCGGCGAATAGGCGCGGAGCACCAGCCGGTCCCCCGGCTCCGCGACCAGCGGCTCCTCCAGCCGAAGCTGGGCCAGGCCGGTGGCTCCCGGGGCGAGCGCGTCCCCTTCGAGCAGCCCCGCCCGCGCGAGCGCCTCGCTCGCGCCCAGGTGGACCCGGACCCGCGCTCGCGTGGCCAGGGGGCGATCGGCGCCGGCCAGATGGGTGAGACGCACGTCGAGGAGATCCGCCGCGCGGAAGCGGTCGGGAGCGGCCAGCCAGTCGCCGCGGGCCAGGTCTTCGCGCTCGACGCCGTGAAGCGCGACCGCCGTCCGTTGACCCGCGACCGCGGCCTCCACCTCCACATCGTGCACCTCCACCCGGCGGACGCGGACCACGCGCTTCGCGGGCAGGATCTGGAGCGAATCGCCCGCGCGGATCGTCCCGCTCCAGAGCGTGCCCGTGACCACGGTCCCGATCCCCTCGATGGAGAAGACGCGATCGATGGGAAGCCGCGCCGGGCGGTCCGCCTCCCGCGTGCCGGAGCGCGCCGCGTCGGCGGCGGCGCGGTCGAGCGCGGCCAGGAGATCCGGGACGCCCTCGCCGGTGACGGCGGAGACGGGAAGAATCGGGGAATCCGCGAGCCGGGTGCCGGCCAACAGCCCGCGCACCTCCTCACGCGCGCGCGCGAGGCGCTCGGGCGACGCCAGGTCGGCCTTGGTGAGCGCGGCCACGCCTCGGCCGATCGCGAGCAGGTCGACGATGGCGAGATGCTCGCGCGTCTGCGGCTTCACGCCTTCGTCGGCCGCGACCACCAGGAGCACCACGTCGATCCCGGTCGCGCCCGCCAGCATGTTCTTCACGAAGCGCTCGTGGCCGGGGACGTCCACGATGCCCACGCGCGCGCCGGAGGGGAGGGTCAGGTGGGCGAAGCCGAGGTCGATCGAGATGCCGCGCTCCTTCTCCTCCTTCAGCCGGTCGGTGTCGATGCCGGTGAGGCGGCGGACGAGCGCGGTCTTCCCGTGATCGATGTGCCCCGCGGTGCCGACGATGATCGGGCGCACGGGGCCGGGTGCGGTCGGGCCGGTCAGGCCCGCGCGCGGCGGATGTCGGCGCCCAGCGCGGAGAGTTTCTCCTCGAGGCGCTCGTAGCCGCGGTCCAGGTGGTAGACGCGCGAGACGCGCGTCTCGCCTCCCGCGACCAGTCCCGCGAGGATGAGGGCCGCGGAGGCGCGCAGGTCGGTCGCCATGACGGGGGCGCCGCTCAGCGATTCCACGCCGTGCACCAGGGCCCGGTTTCCGTCCACGCGGATGTCGGCGCCCAGACGCTGCAGCTCGGCCACGTGGGTGAAGCGGTCCTTGTACACGGTATCGACCAGGGTGCTCACGCCGTTTCCGACCGAGAGGAGCGCCATGAACTGCGCCTGCATGTCGGTGGGAAATCCGGGATAGGGCGCCGTGGTCACCGCCATCGCCTCGGGCCGCCGGGGCGCGCGCACGCGCACACTCCTGTCGCCGCGCTCCACCGAGCATCCGGCCGCCTCGAACTTGGAGAGCGTCGAGCCCAGGTGCGACGGATCCACGGCGGTCACTTCGACGTCGCCGCCGGTGATGGCGGCCGCGGCGAGGAGCGTGCCCGCCTCGATCCGGTCCGGGATCATGGCCGTGTCGGCCGCATGAAGCTCGGGCACTCCCTGGATCATCAGCGTCGGGGAGTTGAGCCCTTCGATCTTGGCCCCCATGAGAATGAGGTACTCGGCCAGCGCCGTGATCTCGGGCTCGCACGCGGCGTTTTCGATGACCGTCTCGCCGGCCGCCGTCGCGGCCGCCATGAGAATGTTGCCGGTCGCGCCGACGCTCGAGATATCGAAGGAGATGCGAGCGCCGCGGAGCCCGTCGGTCCGGGCGACGATGTAGCCGTGGTCGATCTCGACCTGGGCGCCCAGGGCCTCCATGCCACGGATGTGAAGGTCCACGGGTCTCGGCCCCCAGGCGCAGCCGCCCGGCAGGGAGACGCGGGCCTCGCCGTAGCGGGCGAGGAGCGGACCGAGCACGTAGATCGACGCGCGCATCGTCTTCACGAGGTCGTAGGGCGCTTCCGCGTTTTCCTGCCCGCGCGTGTCCACTTCCACGGCGTCCGCGGAGAGGCGGCGGCTCTTCACGCCGAAGCGCGCGAGCATCTCGAGCATGGTCGCGACGTCTTTCAGCGCGGGGACGTTGGTGAATCGGTACGCCCCCGGGGCAAGCAGCGCCGCCGCGAGCACGGGGAGCGTGGCGTTCTTGGATCCGCTCACGCGCACCGAGCCCGAGAGACTCTTTCCGCCCCGAACCCAGATCTCGTCCATGCCCGTCACCGTCCCCTTCGACCCGGTCGTCTTCGCTTCCATCCCCTACCTCCTGCGCGAACCCATGAGTATTCTCGGCCTTCCCGCGAGGTCCGGCAGGACGCGCGCATGATCCAGGAAGGGCCGCATGATCCCCAGGGATTCATCGGCCTGATCGGCGCCGATCTCCACCGCGGCCAGCCCGCCGGGGCGCAGCCAGAGCGGAATTCCCACCGCCAGATCACGGAGCGCGTCGAGTCCGTCCGGTCCCCCGTCCAGGGCGTCGGCCGGATCGTGGTCGCGAACCTCGGGCATGAGCCCGGGGATGTCGGCCGAGCGCACGTAGGGTGGGTTGGAGACGACCACGTCGTACGGGCCGCCGGCCGGTTGGAGCTCCTCGGGCCGCCGGAAGTCTCCCTCGTCGACGTGGAGGCGGCCGGTCAGTCCGTTCCGGGCCGCGTTCCGCCGGGCCAGCTGGACCGCCTGGAGCGAGCGGTCGACCGCGGCGCCTGTCCACTCGGGGAGCGCATGGAGGATCGCGATCGCGATCGCGCCCGTTCCGGTTCCCAGCTCGAGGAGCGTCCCCCGCTCGGTGTGGAGCGAGCGCAGCACGGCCTCGACCAGGCACTCGGTCTCGGGGCGCGGCAGGAAGACGCCGGGCTCCAGGTCGAGCGTGGCCGAGCAAAAGGGCGTCGTGCCCAGGAGGAGCTGGAGCGGCTCCCGCGCGCTCCGCCGCTCGGCCAAAGCCGCGAGGTCTTCGGATTCCGCGGGCGTCAAGGGCGCCTTGGGCTCGGCCCACAACTCCGCGCGCGACACGTGGAGCGCGCGCAACAGGAGCGCTTCCGCGTCGTACTCGGCCGACTCGATCCCCGCGCGCTCGAAGCGGCGCGTCAGGGACGCGAGCGCCTCGGTCCGGGTCTGGGGGAGGCCGGTCAGGGGCCGGCGGCCGCCGGCCGCGCGGCTCGCGCGGACCGCCTTCACGAAGCCGCTCCCGCGCGGTCGGTGTGCGGCTCGGCGGCGCTCGCCGAAGCGAGCCGCTCCGCCTGCTCGGCCGCGAAGAGCGCGGCAGTCAATTCGTCCAAATCCCCCTCCATCACCTCGGCCAGCCGGTAGAGCGTGAGGCCGATCCGATGATCGGTCACGCGCCCCTGCGGAAAGTTGTACGTGCGGATCTTGGCGCTCCGATCGCCCGAGGAGACCTGGGACTTCCGGGTCTGCGCCAGCTTCCGCTCCCGTTCCTGGATCTCCATGTCGAGCAGGCGGGCGCGGAGCACCTTCAGCGCCTTCGCCTTGTTCTTGAGCTGGGAACGCTCGTCCTGGCACTGGACGACGATGCCGGTGGGGAGATGGCGGATGCGCACCGCCGAATCGGCGGTGTTCACGCTCTGCCCTCCGGGTCCCGACGAGCGGAACACGTCGATCTGGAGGTCGCCGGGCTTCAGCTCCACGTCCACTTCCTCGGCTTCGGGAAGCACCGCCACGGTCACCGCGGAGGTGTGGATCCGGCCGCTCGCCTCGGTCTCGGGCACGCGCTGCACGCGGTGGACGCCGCTCTCGAACTTGAATCGCCGGTAGACGCCGTCGCCCGCGATGGAGAGCGAGATTTCCTTGATCGAGCCCAGGCCGCCCGACGCGCTCGAGTTCAACACCTCCACCTTCCAGCCGTGCCGCTCGGCGTACTTGGTGTACATGCGCCACACCTCGGCCGCGAAGAGTCCCGCCTCGTCGCCGCCCGTGCCCGCGCGGATCTCGACGATGACGTTCTTCTGGCCCAGGGGGTCGGGAGGAAGGAGGAGGCCGGGCAGCTCGGATTCGAGGCGGTCGCGCTCGACGGACAGCTCTTCGATCTCCGCCTTGGCGAGGGCCGCCAGCTCGGGATCGCGGTCGGACTTGAGCAGGGCCGAGTCCTCGTGGATCCGCTCCAGCACCTGGTCGTAGCGCTTGACGGCGACGATCAAGGGCTCGAGCGCGCTCCGCTCCTTGCTCACGCGCTTCAGCTCGGCCTGGTTCGAATGGACGGCGGGATCCTCGAGCTGCCGGGTCAGCTCGTCATATCGGGCCTTCGCCCGTTCCAAGGCTTCGCGCATCGGCGGGTCGGGTTAGAGGACCGCGCGGAGCGCGGCGATCGCGACTTCCAGCATGTCGCGCGAGGGCTCGCGCGTGGTGAGTCGCTGGAGGCGAAGGCCCGGCTCGCTCAGCCACCGGACCCAGCCCTTGTCGCCGTGCGCGCCCGCGAACCGGATGATCTCGAAGGAGACGCCGGCGATCAGCGGAATCAGGGCGAAGCGGAGAAGCCGGTCGCCGATCGAATCGGGCCGCCCGAGAAAGGCGAACACGACGAACGAGACGATCACGACCAGGAACAGAAACGACGTGCCGCAGCGCGGATGGAAGCGGCTCTGGCGCTCGGCGTTCTCGGGCGTGAGGTCCAGACCGGCCTCGAGGTTGTGGATGGTTTTGTGCTCGGCGCCGTGGTACTGGAAGATGCGCTGCATCTCCCCCCAATAGCCGATTCCAATGATGTACGCCAGGAAGAAGAGGAGCCGGAGCGCGCCGTCGATGAGGTTGAAGGCGAGCGCGCCCTGGACGCCGGTGAGCTCGGTCAGAAAGAGCGGCAGCCAGAAGAAGACGCCGAAGCCGACGACGAAGGAGAAGAGGACCGTGAATCCCATTCCCCAGCCCAAGGTGCCGAAGCGGCGCTCGGTTTGGGGTTTCGGAGGAGCCGACCCGGAGTCGGGCTTCGCCTCATCCTCCTTCACCGCGGCTTCCGCGGAGAAGGCGAGGGCCTCGACGCCGATGCGGAGCGATTCCACGAGCACGACCGCGCCGCGCAGAATGGGGAGGCTCAGGATGGGAACGCGCCGCGAGAGGGAGCGGTACTCCCGCGTCTTCACCTCGACGGTGCCGTCGGGAAGGCGCACGGCCGTGGCCACCCGCTTGGGCGACCGCATCATGACGCCTTCGATGACGGCCTGACCGCCGATGGGCGCGTAGCGATCGGGCATGGGTGCCGGCTCGGGCGGAATGCGGCCCTTACGACGCGGCGCCCGCCTGGTCGTCGGTCTTGATCCCGTACTTCCGGCGGAAGCGCTCGATCCGGCCCGCGGTGTCGACGAGCTTCTGCTTCCCCGTGAAGAACGGATGGCAGTTCGAGCAGATTTCGACGTGCACGACCTCTTTCACGGTCGCCCGCGTCTCGATCTTGTTGCCACACACGCAGACGATGCTGGTGTTGTAGTAGCCGGGATGTACGTTCTTCTTCATCGCTTTGCTCCACTCCCTCGCTTCGGGGGCCTGGGTCCGATTACGTGTTCATCATCGACAGGAACTTCTTGTTCGTCTTGGTCTGACTCATCTTTCCGATCAGGAATTCCATCGCTTCCATCGGATTCAGCTCGTTCAGGAACTTGCGCAGGATCCAGACCTTGTTCAGCTCCTCCTGCGTCATGAGCAGCTCTTCCTTCCGCGTCCCGGAGCGGTTGATGTCGATGGCCGGGAACACCCGCTTGTCGGCGAGCTTGCGGTCGAGA
>JANLXD010000059.1:0-3498 GCA_031364935.1 Candidatus Eiseniibacteriota bacterium | reverse complement strand
CCGCGAGATGGTTCGCCATGCCCGCCGCCGCGATGAAGACCTGGACGCCCCGCGCCGGCGCGCCGCGCACGATCTCGCGCACGCGGTCGGGGCTTCGGTGCGCCGAGGCCTGCTCCATCTCGTAGGTCACGCCCAGCGAATCCAACACGCGCGCCGTCTCCTCGAGGACGGAACGGTCGGACTCGCTGCCGAAAAGGATCGAGACGCGTGGATTCTTGCTCATGCGGCCCCCTTTCCCGTCGGAGCGGGGTTTTGCGCGATGTCCTTCCGATAGCGCATCCCCCCGAAGCGGATCCGGGCCGCGGCGCCGTACGCCGCGTCCCGGGCGTACTCGAGCGTCTCGGCGCGCGCGGTGACACCCACCACGCGGCCGCCCGCGGTCACCCAGCGCTCGCCGCGGCGCTCGACGCCCGAGTGGAAGATGTTGATGCCGTGCGGCCACGGACCGTCCAGGCCGTCGATGGGCATTCCCGTCTCGGGCCGCTCCGGATAGCCGCGCGAGGCGAGGATGACGCAGACCGCGGCGCCTTCGTGCGCGATGAAGGTCGCATGCCGGTCGGCGGGCAAGGAGCCGCGCGCGGCGGCGCGGAAGAGCGGGAACGGGTCTTCCGTCAACAGCGGCAGCACGACCTGCGCCTCGGGATCCCCGAAGCGCGCGTTGAACTCGAGCACGGACGGCCCCTCCACGGTGAGCATCAGCCCCACATACAGGATTCCCCGGTACGGCGCCCCTTCCTCGCGGAGGGCGCGCAGAACGGGATCGACGATTCGCTTCCCGATCGCGATCGCGTCGGCTTGATTGGGAACGCGCGCCGGAGCGCAGGCGCCCATCCCTCCCGTGTTCGGACCGCGGTCTCCGTCCTCCAGGCGCTTGTGGTCGCGCGCCGTGGGAAAGAGCATCCAGCGCTCGCCGTCGCTCAGGACGAGGAGCGACGCCTCTTCTCCCTTGAGGCACTCTTCGATCACGAGCGTCGCGCCGGCATCCCCAAGGACACGGCGCCGCATCCAGGCGTCGATGGTCGCGGCAGCGGTCTCGCGCGTTTCCGCGATCACGACCCCCTTCCCGGCCGCCAGGCCATCCGCCTTGATGACCGCCGGGTAGCCCATCGTCTCGGCCGCGCGCTCTGCCTCCTCGGGGGTGGTGGCCACGACCGATCGCGCCGTGGGAAGCCCGAGCGCGCCGAGGCGCTCCTTCGCGTGGCGCTTGCTCGCCTCGAGGAGCGCGCCCGAAGCCCCCGGCGCGAGCACGTCGATCCCTACGGCGCGGAGCGAGTCGGCGATGCCAAGCGCGACCGACGCGTCCGGCCCGATGATCGCGAGATCGATCGAGTTCCGGCGCGCCCAGGCGGTGATTCCGTTGACGTCGGTCGCGGCCAGCGGCACGCGCTCCGCGATGTCCGCCATGCCGGGGCTTCCGGGCGCGGCGAGGACGTACGGGTGCTGCGGCGAGTCGTGCATGGCGCAGGCGATCGCGTGCTCGCGCCCGCCTCCTCCCACCACGAGAACGCGCGGGCCGTCCATCAGCTCTCCTCCACCAGCACCCGGCGGAGCGCCGCCTGGAGCTTCTCGGGGTGGGCGCGGCCGCGCGACTGCTTCATCGCCTGTCCGACCAGGAACGCGAAGGTCTTCTCCTTGCCTGCGCGAAACTCGGCGGCCGGGCCCGCGTTCGCCACGATCACCTCCCGCGCGAGGGCGCGGAGTGCCTCGTCGTCCTCGATCGGCGCGAGCCCATGCTTCCGGACCAGCTCGTCGGGCGCGGCCGGATCGGTGAGCATCAGCTCGAAGAGCTGCTTCGCGATCTTTCCGGATATGGCGCCGCTCGCGATCATGCCGATCATGGCCCCCAGCCGGTCCGCGCGGATCGGAAACTCCTCGATCGACTGTCCCGTCTTGTTCCGGACCGCGTTGACCTCGGTCATGACCCAGTTGGAGGCGAGCTTCGGCTGCCCCGACTTCTGCGCGACCTCCTCGTAATAGGTGGCGAGGGAGCGCGTCTCGGTCAGGACCAGGGCGTCGTACTCGGGGATCGCGTGCTTGCCTACCAGCCGGGCGCGGAGCGCGTCGGGCAGCTCGGGCAGGGCCGCGCGGAGCGCCTCGATCGAATCGCGGGTGAGGTCGAGCGGGAGCAGGTCGGGCTCGGGGAAATAGCGGTAGTCGTGCGCCTCCTCCTTGCTGCGCATGGGCTCGGCCACGTTCCGGGCCGAATCCCAGAGGAGCGTGTCCTGGCGCACCCGGCCGCCCGACTCCACGACGCCGATCTGGCGGTGGATCTCGAACTGGATCGCCTTCTCGACGAATCGGAAGGAGTTCACGTTCTTGATCTCGGTCTTGGTGCCGAGCTCGCGCGCGCCGCGCGGCCGCACGGACACGTTCGCGTCGCAGCGGAGGCTCCCCTCTTCCATGTTTCCGTCGCAGACGTCCAGGTAGACGAGGATCTGGCGGAGCTTGGTCAGATACTGGACGCTCTCGATGCCGGAGCGGAGCTCCGGCTGCGAGACGATCTCGATCAAGGGCACGCCGGCGCGGTTCAAGTCGACGCGCGTCGTCGCGACTCCCTCCTTCCCTTCGGGGTGGAGCGACTTCCCCGCGTCCTCCTCCAGGTGGATGCGCACCAGCCCGATCCGCCGCGTCTCGCCCTCCACGAGGATCTCGACGGCGCCCCCTTCGCAGAGCGGACGGTCGTACTGGGAGATCTGATAGCCCTTCGGGAGGTCCGGGTAGAAGTAGTTCTTCCTCGCGAAGACGCTCCGCTCCCGGACCGAGGCCCCCACGGCGAGCCCCGTCATGACGGCGAACTCGACCACGCGCCGGTTCAGCACCGGCAGCACGCCCGGAAGCCCCAGGCAAACCGGACAGACCTGCGTGTTCGGGGACGCGCCGAAGCGCGTGGAGCAGGAACAGAAGATCTTGCTCTCGGTCCTGAGCTGCGCGTGCACCTCGAGACCGATCACCGCCTCGTAGCGCGCCTGGGCGGCCTCGCTCGGAACCGGAGGCGCCGCCGACTTGGCGCTCACGCCGCCTCCGCCGCGATGGGGGGCGACTTCTCCGACGCGTCGTTCCACCCCTCGTGCGCGCGCGCCACGCGCAGGAGCGTCTCCTCCGCGAAGGGGCGTCCTACGAGCTGGAGCCCGATCGGGAGGCCGGTCGGACCGAAGCCCGCCGGGAAGGAGAGGGCCGGGACGCCCGCCAACGACGCCGGGATCGAGAAGATGTCGTTCAGGTACATGGCGAGCGGATCCTCCACCTTTTCCCCGATGCCGAACGCCGTCGTGGGCGTGACCGGCAGGAGAAGCGCGTCGGCCGCGGCCAGCGCCTTCATGAAATCGCCCCGGATCAGGGTGCGCACCTTCTGCGCGCGGAGGTAGTACGCGTCGTAGTAGCCGGCCGAAAGCGCGTAGGTGCCGAGGAGAATCCGGCGCCGCACTTCCCGCCCGAAGCCCTGGCGCCGCGTCTTCTCGTACATCTCGCGGAGATCCTTCCCCGGAGCGCGCAGGCCGA
>JANLXD010000553.1:0-2165 GCA_031364935.1 Candidatus Eiseniibacteriota bacterium | reverse complement strand
CGCTCGCGCGCTTCCGCGAGCCGCGCGGGCGTCAGGCGAGACCCGACGCGGAGGCCGGCGATGGCCGCGGCCGCTGAGGGGCGCGTCGCGGTGGCGCCCGGCAGCTCAAGCGCCTCGACGACCGCCGGCGGGCCGGGCACGACGCGGATGTGCGCCCGCGCGGCACCTCCCTCGACTGCGAGCGAATCGAGGCCGACTTCCGCGGCGTAGTAACCCGCCTCGATCAGGACGTCGCGCGCCGCGGAGAGCCCGGCCGCGATCCCGTCGACGGACACGGCGCCCCGGCTCGCGGCGCGGTAGGCGGCCGCGAGCGAATCGCCGAGCGGCGCCGGGAGCGGAGGCGATGCGTTGAGTGCGAGACCGGAGATTGCGTGGGGCGCCTTGGGGCTAGCCTCGGTGCGGCCCGACGCCATGAGGGTTGCCTCGGGGCTGCTCGTCCCCGCGCGGCTCAGGGAAATCACGGCAGAACCCGGGATGTCGCCGCGGCCGCGCACCAGGGTCAGGCGCACGACCGCAGCGGCGTCGCCGCGCCGGGCGAGGAAGTCGCGGAGCCGGAGCGCCGCGGACTCCAGCTCGGGCCCGCTCCATCGGCGCGAGCTGTCGGCGGAGCCGGACGGCGAGGCTTCCGCGCGGAGCGAGTCGGGGAGCGCGTCCAGCCGGAGCACGAAGACGTCGCCCGCCGTCGCGCGGCCGGCGGACGGCCCGGCGCCGAGCGGGGCGACGGACGGCGCCGCGAGGACCGGGGCGGACGTGAGCGCCAGCGCGGCCAGGGCGAGCGAAACGAGCACGCGCGCCATCAGAACGTGCTCCTCAGCTCGAAGCGGCCCGCATACGTCGTGGGTCTCCCTTCCACGCGGGCGCCGTTCCACCCGACCGATAGCGAGACGCGGTTCCCCGCACGATATTCTCCCCGGAGGTCCACGTCCACGCGCGCGCCTAAGGGCGCGACGAGGTAGCGGCCCGCGGGCGCGTAGCTGCCGCTCTGGTCCAGCCGACCGTAGGTGGCGGTCCCGTCCAATCGGAGCCTCTCCCCCGCGCAGCGGGCCGAGGGCCCGACCGACCACGCGTCCTGGTAGCCGCCGCGCGTCATGTCCACGTCGCGGCGGTGGCGCGAGAGGAGCGAGAGCGTCCACGCGGCGCCGAGCGGACGCGCCAGCTCCAGCTCGTAGCCGCGCCCGCGCACGATGGAAGCGTACGCTTCGAGGCCCGTGTCGCGCGCGACCGCCGCCTGGTTTCGCGCGAGGTCGGCCGTGGCCGTCGCGCGCAGGCGAAGCGGAAGCGCGCGTCGCACGCGGAGGCGACCGTCCACGCCGTCTCCCCGGCTCCGGAGGCCGGTCACCTCGCCGCTCACGTCGCGCCGCGCCCCCACTTCGATGTGGGCTTCGAAGCGGGAGCCCCCCGGCACGTATTCGAACGTCTGCCGGGCGCTGAGATTTCCGCGGAGCGTGCTGCCCGGGGCGAGATAGTCGCCGAAGCGGAGCGCGCGCTCCACCCGTCCGAGCGAGAGCGCCGACAAGGTTTCCAGGCGAAGGAACGTGCTCGCCCCGAGCGCGCGATAGAGGAGGCGCCGAGGCGCTTTCGCGGCGCGTCCGGGAAACGCGTCGAGCCGGAACTGGACGGTGGCCCGCGAGCGCGTCACCGGATCGCCCGATCCCGAAACCAGCTCGTAGCCCCCACCCTGCCGCGCGTTTCCGTATTCGTCGTAGGAGCCGACGCCCGCGCCCACGGCCACGAGCGCGCGCGTGACCGAGGGCTCGCGGAGCTGCGTCACGTCGTAGCGAAGCTCGGATGTGACCGGCCCGCCCGCGCGGCCGCCGGAGAGAAAGAGCTGCGCCAAGTCCGCGCTCTGGCGGCCCGCCGTCGTCGTGACGCGCCGCCGCGTGAATGCGGCGTCCGCGGCGAAGGCCTCGCCCGCCCGTGCGGCGATCCCCCCTTCCCACGTGCGGGCCTCGGTGGCGGCCGCTTCGTGGCCGGTTTGCCGCTCGTCGCGCCGCCAGCCGATCAACGAGCGGAGGCGGACGGAAGGGTTGGGGACCCACCCGAGCCCCGCGGTCCAGAGCCGGCTCCGGCGCGAGTCCGCGCTGTCCCCCTCCTGCCCCGTGATCCGCTCGTCCGCGGCGGAGAGCCTGGGGAGGAGAGCGCCCCGCGCGCGCGCGAGGTCGAGC
>JANLXD010000541.1:0-2261 GCA_031364935.1 Candidatus Eiseniibacteriota bacterium | reverse complement strand
CGATCCCGATGGGCCTGGACGGACCGCGTGACCGTCGGCCTCTCGGTGCGGAACGTGATACTGCCCTCGATCCGCCTGGACCAGGAGACTGTGCGGGATCCGGCCGTGACCCGAACCGGAATCGCTTACGAGGTTCCGCTGCGCGCCGGCCGGCGAGCGCTGATCGCCGTCGATTTGGAGAAGAGCGCCGGAGTCGCGCCAAGACTCCACACCGGCGTCGACGTCCAGGTCCATCCGCTACTCCGCCTCCGGTGGGGCGTGAACCGGGGCGCCCTGACCGCGGGGACGGCAGTCCTCTGGCGTGATTTCAGCCTGGATTACACCTTCGAAGACGGGAACCTCGTGGGAGTTCACCGCGTCGGCATCTCGCGCTCCCTCGGCGCGACCGTGAAGCAGCGGCAGGAGACGGCTTCACTGGCTCGAGAGAACGCCATTCAGGCGAGGCTCGACGCGGCGTTCCAGAAGCGTCAGGAAGAGCAGACCCAGGAGCTGCTCGCTCACGTTCGGGCGGCCCAGGAGAGCGCCGACTTCAACGAGGCGCTGCAGCTACTCGCGACGATCGAAGTCCTCTACCCGGGCCGGTCGGAGGTGCCGTCTCTAGAGCTCCAGTCACTTCTCGGGAAAGCCCGTCAACTAGAAGCCTCCGGCGACGATGCGGGCGCCACGGCCGCGTTCGGCCGGGTCCTCGCCGTCGCCCCCGGAGATACGGCCGCCGTCGCGGGACAGACGCGAGTGCGGGAGCGGGCGCTCGCCGCCGCGAGCCGGGAGGAAGTCATGGCGGCCGGCGCCGACAGCACGGCCACCAACCCAGGCGCCGTCCCGGACCGAAAGCCGCGAGCCGCCGAGACTCGCGCGTCCGCCGCGGCGGAGCGAGTCGCGGACGCTCCCGTGTCACGCGCGCTCACGAAGGAGCGGCTGCGTGAAATCGCGGATCTCTACCGCCGGGGCGTCGCGGCGATGTCGGAGGGACGCTCCGACGACGCGCTTCGCTACTGGGAGATGGTCCGGTCCATGGATCCCCACCACGAGCGCGTCGCCGAGTATTTGAAGCGGGAATATCTGATGCGCGGAATGGAGCACTTCGCTTCGTCCCGGCTGGAAGAGGCGATCGCTCAGTGGGAGAAAGTCCTGGGAGTCGATCCCTCCGACCAGCGCGCGGCTGCCTACATCGCCCGGGCGCGGTCGCAGCTGGCGCGCACCCGCGAGCGGATCGGAACGGAGCGATGACCTCCCGGATGGGGCGGCCCGTGCTGAGCATCCGATGGATCGTCGCTTGCGCCACCGCCGTACTGACCGTGGTCGTGGTGTTGAGCGTGACCGCGGTCATGGAGCAGAGGACCCGAAACGTTCTCTCCCGCGAGATCGAGACCCGTCTGCTGCTCCAGGCGCGGAATCTGGCCCTCGCCGGAGCGGGCGCCCTGCTCACCGAATTTCCCGAGCTCACCCTGACCCCCATGCTGAAGGAGATGCAGACGCGGCAACCCGAGCTGGCGTTGATCGCCGTGCTCGACAAGTCGGGCCGCATCGAAGGGTGCCCGGACGTGCGGCTCTTGGGATCCCCGTTCGTCCCGCCCAGCCATCTCGCACCCGTTCCGACGGGAGTCACGCTCGAGACGGACGAATGGATCGCGGCCAACGGCACGATTCTCCTCGCCTCGACGCCGATCCTCCACGTGAACGGGGAGGTCATGGGTACGGCCCTCGTGGGTCTCCACCGGGCCTACATCGAGCGAGCGGCGATGGAGGTTCGGGAGCAACAGCACGTGATTCTCGTGGGATTTCTGCTGGCCGGGATCGCGGCATCGTTCGTCCTGATGTCGGTGTTGCTCCGTCCGATCGCGGCGCTCCGCGCCGGAATCGAGCGAATCGGCCGGGGCGATTGGGACACGCCCCTCACCATCCGCGACCGCACCGAATTCGGCCTGCTCGCGGACGCGATCAACGGCATGAGCAGCGACCTCAAGAAGGCGCAGGGAGAGGTGATCGAGCGGGAGCGGCTCGCGCACGAGATGGACCTCGCCAAGAAGATCCAGCGCTCGCTGCTTCCGGCGAAGCAGACCGTGGCCGGCAGCTTTGTGATCGAGGGCGAGCAGTGGGCCGCGGCCGAGGTCGGAGGAGACTATTACGACGCGAGCACCCTTTCCGATGGAACGATCGCTCTAGCTGTCGCGGACGTCTCCGGAAAGGGCCTGGGCGGCTGTCTCGTCACCTCCATGCTCTATTCCCTGCTCCGCGCGCTCCGCTCCACGTATCCGTCCCCG
>JANLXD010000223.1:0-2012 GCA_031364935.1 Candidatus Eiseniibacteriota bacterium | reverse complement strand
GCTCGCCGCGGGCAAGACCGCCGAAGGGCGCGTCCTGGTCCGGGCCTTCCACGAAGGCGGCAAGGTCCACCTGGAGGTGGCCGACGACGGCGCCGGGCTCCCGGTGGCCCGAATCAGGGAGAAAGGGATCGCTCTGGGGCTCGTCACGCCCGCGCAGGCGTCCCGCATGACCGAGCGCGACCTGACGCAGCTCATCTTCCAGCCCGGCTTCTCCACGGCCGTGGAGGTCACGAACGTGTCGGGCCGCGGGGTCGGCATGGACGTGGTGAAGACGAACGTGGAGCGGATCGGCGGCGCGATCGAGGTCGACTCGACTCCGGGCCGCGGCACCAGGATCCGGATCCGCATTCCGCTCACCCTGGCCATCGTCCCCGCGCTGATCGTCTCCGCGGGCGACGAGCGCTACGCCCTTCCGGAGATCAACCTGATCGAGCTGATCCGCCTGGACAAGGACCTCGCGCCGTCGTCGGTGGCGACCGCCATCGACGCGAAGCTCCTTCGCTACCGGGGCGGACTGCTCCCGCTGGTCGACCTGCGCGAGGCGCTCACGATTCCCGCCGACTCCGGCTGGATTCCGAGTGCCGCGCGCCCGATCGCGGTGCTCCAGGCGGAGGGAGCCACGTTCGGCCTGGTGGTGGACGCCATCGAGGCCTCGCAGGAGATCGTGGTCAAGTCGCTCGGCGATCCGCTGCGGCAGATTCCGCTGTTTGCCGGGGCGACGATTCTGGGGGATGGACGCGTGGCCCTGATTCTGGACGTGCCCGGGCTCGCGCGGCATTCGGGGATCAGCGTTCGGGGCCACGGCGCGGTCGAGCCGGAGAGCGCGGTGGAAGCGCCGGCCCCGGCCGCTCGCCGTCACACGCTGGTCCTCTGCCGCGCGCACGGATGCCCGGTCGCGATTCCGCAGGGGGACATCGCGAGGCTGGAAGAGTTCCCGGCGGCGATGGTCGAGCTTTTGGGCGAGCGCCGCGTGGTGCAGTACCGCGGCGCTCTCCTGCCTTTGACGTCGCTCGGGTCGCTCCTGGGCCTCCCGGCCGCGAGCACGGAGGCGCGCGACACGGTTCGGGTCGTGGTCGTCGAGCGATCGGGCCAGGCGTTCGGCCTCACGGTGGATGAGATCCTCGAGATCATCGACGAGCCAGTCGGGGCCGGGCCGTCGCCGCGCCCGGGCGTGCGCGCCTCGGCGGTGATCCGCGGAAACGCGACTGACGTCCTCGACCTCGACGCGCTCCTCGCGTCGCGCGGCGCGGCCGTGGCCGCGGCGGGGGGATGACCGTGGCCCAGCGGCTCATCTGCACGTTCACGGTGGCGGACCTCCTCCTGGGGCTGGACATCGCCTCGGTCCAGGAGGTGATCCGCGGCCAGGAAGTCACGCGGCTCCCGCACGCGGCGGCCGCGGTGCGGGGAATCATCAACCTGCGCGGACGGATCATCGCCGCCCTCGACCTCCGGCGCTGCCTCGACCTCGAGCCCGCGCCGGACCAGGCCGGGCGCGCCACGATCGTGGTGCGCGCCTCCGACACGCCGGTGAGCTTCTTGGTGGACGAGATCGGCGACGTGGTGGCGGTGGATGAAGCGTCGGTGGAGATCCCGCCCGAGACGATGCGTCCGGGAGCGCGGGAGCTGATGCATGGAGTGGTGCCGTTGCACGACGGGCTGCTGCTCGAGCTGGACCTGGGGCGGGTCCTCCGGGCGGCCTATGCGTAGCGCCAGGGCCCGGCATGAGGCCGGGCGCCACGGAAGGAGCACGGGGTCATGATTCTCACGGTTCGACGCCAGCTCGTTGGGAGCGCGCTTCTAGCCCTCGCCGGGTTTCTCATTTTTGGCGTGGTGGCCTTTGTCACGGTGAACGATTTGAAGATCAACGGAAAGCGCTACCACCGGATCACGCAGGGCAAGGACCTGGTGGCCGACGTCGTGCCGCCCCAGGAGTACCTGGTCGAGTCCTACCTGGCCGTGCACCAGATGCTGGGCGAGACCGACCGCCGCCGGCTGGATGACCTGATCCAGCA
>JANLXD010000532.1:0-6058 GCA_031364935.1 Candidatus Eiseniibacteriota bacterium | reverse complement strand
GTCATGGTCCCGTCTTACCCGCGGCGCTCGTCGATGGCGGTTCACCTGGGGACGGAGCCCGCCAAGTACGCGGCCGCGCGCGACACCGTCGCGGCGGTGCTCGGCCGGCTCAAGACAGAGCCGTTCGACGCCGGCGAGTGGGGCGTGCAGCTGAAGCGGGTGCAGAACGGCTATTTCTGGAAGCAGAACGAGCCGGTCGTCCGCGCGCGCAATCTGTCGCGCTGGGAGATCCAGGGCGTCACCATCGAGTATCCGCGCCAGTTCGAGACCGCGCTCCTCAAGCTGAAGCCGGAGGATGTTCGCGACGCCGCGGCCCGGTGGTTCACGCACGCGGCCGAAGTCACGCTGAAACCCGCCGGGAACGACGGACAGCCGTAGGCGCGCTTCGGCGCGCGGGGAAGGGAGGCCGGGGTGGACGACGTGGCGGGCCTGCTCCTTCTCATCCCGCCGCTTCTCTTCGCCCTCACGGTCCACGAGTACTGCCACGCGCTGGTCGCGACGAAGCTCGGCGACCCCACGGCGCGCCACCTCGGTCGGCTCACCCTCAATCCCATCGCCCATCTCGACCCAATCGGGACGATCCTCCTGTTCCTCCCGCCGCACTTCGGCTGGGCGAAGCCGGTTCCGGTGGATACCCGCTATCTGGCACACCCGCGCCGCGACATGATGTGGATCGCGCTCGCGGGGCCGGTGTCGAACGTGATCCTCGCGGCGCTGTTCGGAACACTCTTGCGCGTGATGGCTCCGAACCCGTATCTGTCCGGTAGCCCGGCGGGCGTGGCGCTGATCCAGATGACCGCCGGCAGCGTGTTCCTGAATCTCAACCTGGCGGTGTTCAACATGATTCCCATCTTCCCCCTGGATGGATCCCGCATCCTGACCGGCCTTCTCCCGGAAGGCGCGGCGGAGCGCTATCGCGCGCTCGAGCCGATCGGTCCGATGCTCCTCCTGGGCCTGGTCCTCATCGGGAGCATCTCGCGGGTGTCGGTCTTCGGGACCTTGATCTCGCCCATCGTCCGGACGCTGAGCGCGTTCTTCACGGGGGGTCTCCTCGGATGAGCCGCGCCATGCCCGCCATGCAGGCCACGCCGGCCACGCCGGCCACGACGAAGCGTCCCCGCATCCTGAGTGGCATGCGCCCGACCGGCCGCCTGCACCTGGGGAATTATCTCGGAGCGCTCCAGAACTGGGTCCAGCTCCAAGACTCCTCCGAGAACTTCCACATGGTGGCCGACTGGCACGCGCTCACGACGGACTACGAGCACACGGATCTGATCCGGCCTAACACGCTGGAGATGGTGACCGACTGGCTGGCGGCGGGCATCAACCCCGAGAAGAGCCCGGTCTTTATCCAGTCGCACGTGAAGGAGCACGCGGAGCTGCACCTCCTCTTCTCGATGCTGGTCACGACGAGCCGCCTGGAGCGGAATCCCACGGTCAAGGAGCAGGCGCGCGACCTCGAGCTGGAGGACCGCATTTCCTACGGGCACCTCGGCTACCCGGTGCTTCAGGCCGCGGACATCCTTCTCTACAAGGCGAATCTCGTCCCGGTGGGGGAGGACCAGGTGCCGCACGTCGAGGTGACCCGCGAGATCGCGCGCAAGTTCAACTCGCTCTACGGTGAGGTGTTTCCGGTGCCCGAGCCCAAGCTCACGAACTTCGCCCGGCTTCCCGGCTTGGACGGGCGGCGGATGAGCAAGTCACTCGGGAACACGATCCTCCTCGCGGACTCGCCCGAGGAGATCGCTGCCAAGATCAAGACCGCCTTCACCGATCCCAAGAAAATCCGCCTGGGAGACCCCGGAAATCCGGACGGATGCGTCGTGTTCGCGTATCATCGCGCCTTCAACGCAGCGAACGCCCCGGCGATCGATGTCGCCTGCCGCACGGGGAAGCTCGGCTGCGTGGCGGACAAGCGCGACCTCTCGGCCGTGCTGTCCGAGCGGCTGGCCCCGATCCGGGAGCGGCGGAAGGAGCTGGAGGCCCATCCCGAGCGGGTGATCGAGGCCCTGCGGGACGGCGAGGAGCGGGCGCGGGCGGTGGCCCGGGAGACAATGCGCGAGGTGCGCGAGGCGATGAGGATCGGATGACCGACGAGAAGCCTCCGGCAAATCCGCCGTCCACGGCCGGCCCGCCGCAGAGCGCCGAGTCCGCCTCGGCCGAAGACCGCCTCCCGATGCGGGTGCTGCTCCCGGCGTTCGAGGGTCCGCTGGACCTTCTTCTCCACCTGATCCAGCAGAACGAAATCGAGATCGTCGACATCCCGATCGCGAAGATCACGCGCCAGTATCTGGAGACGCTCGATCTGATGCGCGAGCTGGATCTGGAGGTGGCCGGGGAATTCCTGGTCATGGCGGCAACGCTCATGCGCATCAAGTCGCGCATGCTCCTCCCTCCGGCGATCACCGCCGAGGAGGAGGAAGAGGATCCGCGCGAGGGGCTGGTGCGCCAGCTCCTCGAGTACCGCCGCTTCAAGGAGGCTTCGCGCGAGCTGGAGAAGCTCGAAGGGGACCGCCGGCTCCGGTTCGACCGGGGCGCGCCCGCGCAGCTCGAGGATCCGGACGCGAGCGAGCTGTTGCCGGTCAGCCTCTTCCGCCTGCTCGACGCCTTGAAGAACGTCCTGGCGCGCCAGGCGCCCGCGCCGGTCCACACCATCGTCGCCGAGACGATCCGGCTGGAGGAAGCGATCGCGCTCATCGAGACGCACCTCCGCGATCGCTCGCGCGCGTTGTTCGAGGAGATGCTCGACCTCTTCGTGACCCGCCTGGAGAAGATCACCGCGTTCCTGGGCCTCCTGGAGATGCTCAAGGCCGGGACCATCCAGGTCGCTCAGGAGGATCTGTTTGGGCCGATCTGGGTCGAGTGGCGCGGCGACGCGCCCCCGGAAGACTACCTTTCGGAGGAGCAGGACGACGAGCCCGCGCCCCAGGCCCTTCACGCCGAAGAGGAGTGATCCGCGCATGACACCAACGTCCACGACGCCCAGCACGCAGCAAATCCTCGAATCCCTGCTCTTCGCGAGCGATGCCCCGGTCGGGCTCGCCACCCTGGTGGAAGTGCTCGACGGCCCCGACGAAGCGGCCGTGCTCTCCGAGCTCCAGGCGATGGCGCGCGATCTCGAGGAGAGCGGTCGCGGCGTGGCGCTGGTCGAGATCGCCGGCGGCTGGCAGCTTCTCTCCCGCAAGGAGTGCGCGCCCTGGATCGACCGCATGCTCCGTTCGCGCCGCAAGGTGCGCCTCTCGCGCGCCGGCCTCGAGACGCTCGCGATCGTGGCGTACAAGCAGCCCGTGACCAAGGTGGAGATCGACGGCATCCGCGGCGTCGACTCGAGCGGCTCGCTCCACACGCTCCTTGAGCGCGGACTTGTCACCATCAAGGGACGTTCGAAGGGCGTGGGGCGCCCTCTGGTCTACGCCACCTCGGCCGACTTCCTCTCGTACATGGGGATCAACGACCTCGCCGATCTGCCCGAGCTCAAGGAGCTGAGCGCCGTCCTCGAAGAGCGCGAGCGCCTGGAGATGGAGCCGGTTGACGCCGAGGCGTCCGTCCCCGCCGAAGCGGTCTCGGGCGGATCCGGCGAGGGTGCGGCTTAATCTCTTTCTCGCCCGCGCGGGGCAGGGCTCGCGGCGCGAGGCGGATCAATGGATCAAAGAGGGGCGCGTGCAGGTGAACGGGCGCGTCCCCGAGGGAATGGGCGCCCCGGTCACCCCCGGCACCGACCGCGTCACCCTGAACGGCGTGGCGCTCCACCTCCCCGAGACCGACCGCTACGCCGCCTATCACAAACCCCCCGGCGCCCTGGTCAGCCGGCGCTCGCAGGGGGGAAAGCCGACGATCTTCGATCGCCTCGGCGAATCGGCCCGCGGCCTCATGCCGGTCGGGCGCCTGGACTACGAATCCGAGGGGCTCCTTCTCCTCACATCCGACGGAGCGCTGGCCGAGGCGCTGCTCCATCCGCGGAGCGGCCTCGTGCGCGTCTATCGCGTCTGGGTCCGTCCCGTCCCAGAGCCGGCCGCGCTGCGGCGCTTTTCCGAGGGCGCTACGGTGGAAGGGGTCGAGGTGCGGCCGCTCCGTGTGGTGATCGAAGGCGTGGAGCGCGGCTGCGGGATTCTCAGCGTCGACCTCGCCGAGGGGAAGAAGCGCGAGCTTCGGGTCATCGCGAAGAACGCGGGGCTCGAGGTGGAGCGGCTGGTCCGGACGCAGTTCGGACCTATTCGCCTCGGCCCGCTCCGCCGCGGCGCAATGCGCCCGCTCGCCCCGTCCGAAGTGGACGCGCTCCGCCGCGCCGCGCGGGAGAAGAGACGTGGATGAGCGCCCCCGCTCCAAAGCGCCGCCGGGGTCCCTGAGGGCCGGGGCGCCCGCGGATGACCGCGATTCGCTCCGCGCCGCCATCGACCGCCTGGACCGCGAGATCCTCCGGCTCCTCGAGGAGCGCGCGGACATCGCGGGACGGATCGGTGCCCTGAAGGAGGCTTCGGGCGAGGGCACGCTGGATCCCGCGCGCGAGCGCGATCTCCTGGAGCGGATCGAGCGTGAGGCCACGGGGCGCTTTCCGCTCTCGGGGGTGCGCGCCATCTTCCGCGAGATCGTCTCCGCCTCCCGCGCCGTGCAGGGAGCGTTCCGGGTCGCCTACCTCGGCGCCGAGGGGGGCTTCGCCCATCAGGCCGCGGTGCGGCGCTTCGGCGCCTCCTCGCATTACGCCGCGACCCCCTCGCCGCAACACCTCCTCGAAGCGATCGGCTCCGAGCGCGCCGAGCACGGCGTCTTCGCGCTCGAAGGGGACGCCGAGGATCCGCCGTTCGACGCCTACGATCTGCTGCTCACCGCCGAGGCTTCGCTGACCGCCGAGTTCGTCGACCGCGGGGGCTACGAAGCGCTGGGGAAGTCGCGCGCGCCGAAGCGGCTCTACGCCCATCCCGCGGCGCTCGCGCTCTGCCAGCGATGGCGCTCGTCGCTCGGGCCGGGAATCGCGATCGAGCCGGTCGCGGGCAGCCTGGAAGCGGGACGCCGGGCGGCGGCGGACCCGGACGGTCTCTGCCTCGCGCCCGCGATCGTGGCCGACCTCCTGGGTCTGCCGCGTGTGGAAGGGGAAGCGGAGGACGCGCCGCGCCGCACGCGGCGCTTCCTGGTGCTCGGCCGCGGCGGCGCCAAGCCGACCGGCCGCGACAAGACCGCGCTCCTCCTCTCGCTCGAGAACGCGCCGGGCGCGCTCGCGGGCGTGCTGGGGCGCTTCGCGGCGGGCGGCGTGAACCTCCTCTGGATCGAGTCGAGGACCCACCGGTTGCGTCCGGGCGAGCATCTTTTCCTGCTCGAGGTCTCCGGGCACCGCGAGGCGCCGCCGCTCCTTCCCGCTCTCGAGGAGATCCGCGGCGCGACGCGCCTCCTCCGCGTGCTCGGAAGTTTCCCGCAGGCGGAATCCGGATGGTAGACTGCGCAGCGGATCGATCCCCGTGGAGAGCGGAGGCCATGACGCTGCGAGCGATGGACCCAGTCCGCCCCGAGATTCGAAACCTCACCCCCTACGTCCCCGGCAAGCCGATCGAAGAGCTGGAGCGCGAGCTTGGCGTTTCCGGCGCGATCAAGCTGGCCTCCAACGAGAATCCGCTCGGCCCGAGCCCGCTCGCGGTCGCGGCCATCGCCGCGGCGGCGCACGGGGTGAACCGCTACCCGGACGGCTCGTCCTACTATCTCCGCGAGGCGCTGAGCGCGCACTGGGGCGTTTCGCCGGAGTGGATCGCGGTCGGCTCGGGGTCGAACGACCTCATCGACGTGCTCTGCCGCATCCACCTCGACCCGGGCGACGAAGCGATCATGTCGCACCCCTCGTTCGTCATGTTCGCGATCGCGGTCAGGGTCGCGGGTGGGGCCCTGGTGCGGGTGCCGGGACGCGATCTGTTCCACGATCCCGAGGCGATGCTCGCCGCGATCACGCCGCGCACCAAGCTGGTCTACTTCTCCAACCCCGACAACCCTACCGGCACCATCGTCCGCCGCCGCGCGATGGACGACTATTTCCGCAAGGAGGACATCGTCTCGGTGGTGCGCACCCTGGTCGACC
>JANLXD010000522.1:0-9231 GCA_031364935.1 Candidatus Eiseniibacteriota bacterium | reverse complement strand
CCGCACATCAGATTCAGCGCTAGTCCCGATGCCTCGTACGCCAAATCGATCGCGGCGCGCCGAAGTCGGGGACCGTCCGCGGCAGCACCCACAGCGCGGGAAGAAGCAAGAGCGCCGCGGCCGCCGCGCCGTAGGACGGCTCGGCGAGCACCGTGCCCACGTAGGGTGTGTTGAGCCAGGCGGCGAGCACGATGGCGACGATCGCGGCGCCGCGCAGCGATCCCAAACCTAGAAACGCGACGGCGATTCCCGCGAAGCCCAGCGGAAATGGCCAGCGCTCGAGCGCCACGGCGGGACTGGTCCATAGCTGAAGGGCTCCCGTCAGCCCCGCGCACGCGCCGCCCAGCGCCATCATGGAGCGCTGGATCCCCTCCACGTCGGTGCCGATCGACGCCGCGGCCAGGGGGTTCGAGCCCGAGGCGCGCACCTCGAACCCGCTGACCGACGTGCGCAGGAAGTTCGCGAACAACACGGACGCCGCGAGAGAAAGCGTGAGCAGCAGGATGCCCCAGCCCAGGATCACGCCGGGGGCCAGGCCCATCCCCGGTGCCCAGCGAAGCGGCTCGGTGAACGCGGGGAGGTCGATCGCCAACGCCGGCGGGGTCACCCGCTCCACGGAAATCGCGCGCGCGATCGGGACGAAGACCGCTGCCAGCAAGAGTCCGCTCAGAATCTCGTGCACCGCGAAGCGGCGGCGGAGCCCGGAGATCACGATCCCCACGAGCGCGCCGGCCAGGGCGCCGGCCACCAGTCCCAGGCCCGCCTCGCCTGCCGGTCCGAACAGGCGCCCGCGCACGATCAGCGCGCCCACGGAGTAGCCCGCGAGGAATTCGGCGTGGATGCCCAGGTTCAGCATCCCGCTGTGGAGCGGCATCAGGAAGGCGAGCCCCAGGAACACCAGCCCGGCGGCAACGAGCACCACGTCGCCCGACCACGGAGCCATCCAGCGCGAGGGGTTCAGTCCACGACGCCGACCGCGACCGCATGGGTCCCCGCGATCAGCACCAACAGCGCGAGCGCGTTCGCCAGAATCTCGCGTCGGCCGGCGCGGCAGCGTCCCGGAATCATCAGGCCGCCGCTCCCGACATCTCGGCGATGATCCCCTCGCGCGTGAGCGTCTCGGTGACGGGGATCCAGACCAGGCGTCCCACGGTGAGCACCGCCATGCGGTCGGCCACGCGCATCCCCTCCTCCGGCTCCTCGGTCAGCCAGAGGAGGCCGCTCCCCCGCTCGCACTGAAGAATGAGCGTCCGCCGGACGTATTCCTGCTCCTCGAGCGATAAACCTTGCCCGGGAGAGCGGACCACGAGGAGCCGCGGATTGTGGATCACTTCGCGCGCGACGATGATTCGCTGGCGCTGCCCCAGGCCCAGATCGCGGAGCCGGGTGCGCGGCGTGGCGCCGGCGATCTCGAAGTCCTGAAGCGAGCGGAGGCAGTTTCCCCGGATCGACTCGGGCCGCAGGAGGCCGCGCCGCGCGAACGGCGGAGCGTGCGTCTGCCCCAGGATCATGTTCTCCTCGACGGTGAATTCGTCGACCGACTGGTCGCGCGCGACCGGCGGATTCACGAACGTCATCCCCGACTCCACGCGCTGGCGCCGCGGCGAGCGGGCGATCTCCTTCCCGAGGAACAGGATCGACCCGCGCTCCGGTATCCGGTTACCGAGCAGCGCGTCGTGGAGGAGGTCGAGGCCGTCCGCGGGCGCGCCCACCACGGCGAGCACCTCACCCGCGCGCACGTCGAAATCGAGCCCGGCCAGAGAGGTCTCGCGTCCCCGGCCCTTGAGGATGAGCCCTTCCACGCGCACCAGCGTGTCCCCCGCCGCGTGCGGTCCGCTGGGCGTGCGGCGAATGTCGAGCCCGCCGGTCCAGCGCTCGACCACCGAGCCCTCCGTGTACTCGGCGGTGGAGAGGGTCGAGGGCGGGGCGTCGCGCCAGACGATGGTGACGGCGGAGCCGTCGGGATAGGCGTCGCGCGGCCAGGTGGTAGCGACGATCGCGGGGATCCGCTCCGCCTCGGCGACGGAGCGCAGCGTGGCGAGGAAGTGGCGGGCTTCGTGTGGGCCCAGCTCGGTAGTGGGCTCGTCCAGGAGAAGCGCGGCGGGCTTCTGTCGGATGACGGCCGCCAGCTCGATCAGGCGGCGCTCGACCGGGCGGAGCGCCTCGTAAGGAACATCGAGGAGCGCCTCCAGGCCCATGCGCGCCGCGAGGGCCCGCGCCTCCTCGCGTCCGCGCTTCCAGGCGATCCCCAGCTTCGCCACGCGCGGCGTCGCGTGGAGCAGGAGCCGCTCGATCACCTTGAGCTGCCGCACCGGCGCTTCGCGCGGGATGATCGCCACGCGACGGCGGAGGGTCTTGGCGCGCGTGCCGCCCGCGCCGCTGCCGCCGTCGTCCCCGTCCTCCAGCGCCACGGCACCCTGCTGCGGGGCGCGCAGCCCGGCGATCGTCTCGAGAAGCCGCGTCTTTCCCGTGGCTCGCTCGCCCAGGATCAGATGCACCTCGCCCGGCCGCACGGCGAAGCTCAAGCCCTTGATCGCCCAGTCTCCGTTCGACGCGACCGTGAGGTCGCGCACCGCGAGCATCGCGTCCTTGCCGCCCATCCACCCTCCCTGTCCTCCCACCACCGCATCCACGCGCCGCGTCCAGCCGTCAGCCGCGACGGATCCGCGTTCCCGCCCTGCCTGCCAGCGCATCGAGGAGCTTCTCAGGCGACGTGATCAGCGCCTCCCGTCCTCCTCCCTCCACGAACTCGATCGCCGACTGGATCTTCGAGCCCATGCTGCCCGGAGGAAAGTGCCCCTCCTCCATCCATCGCGATAGCTCTCGAGGGGTCGCCTGGTCCAGCTCCCGCTGCTCCGGCGTCCCGAAGTGGAGCGCCACGCGGTCGACGGCGGTGATAATCACCAATTGCTCGCAGCCGAGCAAGCGCGCGAGAAGACTCCCCGCCAAATCCTTGTCGATCACCGCTTCCACGCCGTGCAGCGAGCCGTCCCATTGGCGCGCCACCGGGATGCCCCCGCCGCCCACCGCGATGGGGATGCCGCCGCTCTCCACGATGTTCCGGATCGCGGCGATCTCGATCACCTCGAGCGGCCGGGGCGATGGAACGACGCGGCGGTAGCCCCGCCCCGCGTCCTCCACGACCGTCCACCCCTTCTCGCGCGCCAGCATCCGCGCCCGCTCCTGCGTGTAGAACGGGCCGATCGGCTTGGTCGGGCGGCGGAACGCGGGGTCCTTCTCGTCCACGACGACCTGCGTCACCACCGTCGCCACGGTCACGTCGGCGAGCCCCAGGCGCTTCAGCTCGTTCTGAAGCGACTGCTGCATCATGTAGCCGATTCCCCCTTGGGAGTCGGCCCCGCAGACGTCCAGCGGCATCGGGGGGATCTGATCGCGGGCAGCCTCGTTCCGGATGAGGATGTTCCCGACGATCGGCCCGTTTCCATGGGAGAGGATCACCCGCGCGCCGTCACGGATCAACGCCGCGACCGGCTCCATGGTGAGCCGCGTGATCGCGCACTGCTCCTCGAAGGTCCCGGTTCCTCCCGCGGGGAGAATCGCGTTGCCGCCCAGCGTGATGAGGACGCGCCGGGGAGCGGCGCTCATGAGCGAAACGGGCGCTCAGCCGGGGCGCTCAGCGTGCGGCCTTGGCGTGGCTTTGGGCGAATGTCTCGAACCGCCGGAGCCCTTCTTGAATGTTTTCGATCGAGTTGGCGTAGGAGAAGCGGAGATAGCCTTCGCCGAAGGAGCCGAACGCGGTACCCGAGAGCGCCGCCACGCCGCCCTCTTCCAGGAGCGCGTGCTCGGCCTCCGCCGACTTCATTCCCAGGCCCTTCACGTTCGGAAATACGTAGAAGGCGCCCGCGGGCTTGGCGCAGGTCACGCCGGGGATCGCGTTCAGGCCCGAGACGATCGCGTCCCGCCGGCGCCGGAACTCGGCGACCATCGCCTTCACCTCGTCCTGGGGACCGGAGAGCGCGGTGGGCGCGGCGCGCTGCACGAACGACGTCGCGCAGGAGTAGACGTTGGTCGCGAGCCGCGCGACATGCTTGGCCAGGGTCGGGTTCATGATGCCGTAGCCCAGCCGCCATCCCGTCATGGCATAGGTTTTCGAAAAACCGTCGAGGATGATGGTGCGCTCCTGCATGCCGGGGCGCGTGGCAATCGACTCGTGCACTCCGTCGTAGAGGATCTTGGAATAGATCTCGTCGGACAGGATCCAGACGTCGCGGTCCTTGAGAACCGCCGCGATCTCGTCCAGGTCCGCCGGGGTGAGCACCGAGCCGGTGGGATTGTGGGGCGAGTTGAGCACGACCATCTTCGTCCGGGGCGTGAGCAGCGCCGCCAGATCGGCAGCGCCGAACCGGAACGCGCGATCCTCGCGAAGCGCGAGCGGCACCGCGGTGCCGCCGGCGAAGCGGACCGCCGATTCATAGATGGGAAATCCCGGATTCGGGACGATCACCTCGTCCCCCGGGTTCACGCAGGCGAGAATGGCGAAGGTGAGCACGGGCTTTCCGCCCGGAGTCACGACGACTTGATCGGCCGTTACCGGGAGGCGCCGGTCGCGTGCGATATAGGCGGCGATCGCTTCCCGCACCTCGGGGAGTCCGGCCGACGGACCGTAGTGCGTGAACCCCTCTTCCAGGGCCCGCACGGCGGCGGCGCGAATCGGGGCCGGTGTATCGAAGTCGGGCTCTCCGATCTCTAGATGCACAACCGACCTTCCCTTCGCTTCGAGCGCGCGCGCCTTGGCGAGCACCTCGAATGCGGTCTCCGTTCCGAGCTGGCTCATCCGATCCGCGTAACGCATGCGTCCCCCTGTGCTGCCTCGAGTGAATCCCTAGCCGTCGTCCCGCCACAACTCCAAACGGAAGGAGCCCCGCGCCGGGCGCCCGGCCGTGGAGCCGTCGACGTCGGAGAGTAATCCATCCAGCCGTACCGGCCCCAATCGAAGCCAGACCCGCCCAGTCACCAACATGCCGTGGCGGCCCCCTGAGCTACCAAGCGCGGTGAACGCGTCATCGCCCGAAGGCGCGAGCGCGGTCCCCCAGGCGGGGGCGCCGATCTCCGCGCGGCTCGCCTGGAGCAGGAGCGTGGCGCCGGCGCGGCCTCGGGCGGAGAGGTCGAGCCGCCCCCCCAGCATGCTGCCGACCGACGCTCGTCCCTGCTTGAGCGACTCGCGCCGGGAGGCCAGAAGCGTCAGCGAACGCCCGCGCTCCCGCGCGACGACGGCATCGCCGATGACGTAGCGTTCGCTGGCCTCGCCGCCGCGCGCCGCCACGCGGAGCCGAACCGGGCCGAGCCCGCGCCGGCGGAACGCCGCTTCCAGCTCGGCGCGGCCGTCATCCTCCTGCGCGCGGGCCGACCACGGGCGCCACGTGAACCGGGTGCGAACGTCCCGGGAGCCGCTCTCCAGCGCAAGCTCTCCCGCGACGGCCCGGGCCTCGCCCGATCTCCGGCGCCATCGCGCGGATACCTCGACGGGCCGGACCCGGCGCGTCACGGCGGCCAGGATCGCCGGACCTCGGGTTGGCGAGACGAGTACCTCGGCCGCCAGCTCCTCCTGGCCGCTCCCGACGCTGCCCGCGGCCGAGAGCACCCGGACACCCTCGACGCTTCTCCCTGCCGCGAGCGCGATCCGAGATCGACTGCGCGCGGCGGCGAAACCGCCCGCAGCCACGGTCCCATCCTCGGCGCGGCCAACCACGCCCCAACCTGCCGCAGGCCCAAGGGCGACGGCGAGGGCCCCGCCCCGAAGGGCAAGGCTGCCATGGCCGCGCGGAGCCTCGAATTCCGGAATCAAAACCCGCGGCACCGCGACGGCGCGAAGGGGTCGAACCAATCCCAGCGCCTCGCCCAAAAGCACCGGGGGTCGGCGCGTCACGACGGCGCCGGCCGCGATCCCCGCCCGGCGCCCGAAGCCCTGGAGCCGCAGCGTGCTCCACGACTGGCCGCCCGGTCGCGGGAGCCACGAAGCCTCCACATCCAAGCGCCGGCCCGGTGAGACCTGAAGCCAAAAACGCCGCAGCTCCAACGCCCCGCCGCCCCAGTCGGCCCGTATCCCGAGGCCGCGCGCCAGGTCGCGATCCTCGAGCCGGTCGGGCGACTCCAATTCGTCCACAGGCACCGGGATCCAAGCGGTCGAATCGGACCTCATCCCCGGCTGATGCGCGTCCGTTCCGGTGCCCGAGGCCTCCGACTGCAAGAACGCGAGCAGAGAGGCGAATATAACCGCTAGTCCGATACCGCGCCGCATGATAGCAGAGCGGAGGCGCCGATTTTGGTCGCGTTTTCGAGGCAAAGATGATAGTATCGAGAACACTCGTCTCGCAAATGACGCACCACGCCGGCTTCGGCTGTCGCGACATCTTTGACTTAGAGGGACCACGAAGGCGACATGGCCAAATCCGTATTCTATTGTCTCGTGCGTCCCTACCGCTCGCTCGCAAGCCCAGCAGCCCGATCTGTTCCGGAGGACCCCCATGCGTCCGCTTTCTAACTGCATTGTCGTTCTCTCCACTCTCTTATGTATCGGGGTGATTCCGGTCAGTAGCTACGCCGCGCGCACCGGGGGAGACGCGGTCGAAGCGCCGCCCGCCGGCGTGCTGCGGACGGCTGTGCCTTCGAACGAGATGGTCCTCAAGGGATCGAAGACCCGCGTGATCCAGCGCGCGCCCGCTGTGGGGGAAACCGTCTACGTCTATACGGACAACCTCGAGACCCGCTCCAGCCCGTCGAATGAAGGGGGATTCACTCACTACGATCAGTCGATCAAGCCCACGGCATGGCACGTGGACAGCTTGGCATCCCTGAGCTGCCAAGGGGCGGCTTGGTGGTGCGGCATCGTGGATTCGGCCTGGACCTTCGACACGAATCGCGCGGGGTACGACAACGATTGGACCCAGTACTTGTCCAACAGCGTCGACCTGAGCGGGATTCCGGCCGGCACCAACGTGACCCTGGGATTCCGCCACAAGTTCAACGCCGAGCCCGCCTACGATTTCGGGCAGGTTGAGATCTACGATCCGGACAACGACTGGACCCCCTTCAAGACGTTCACCGGCAAGGTGCCCACCCAACAGACTCAGTGCGACACCGTCACGATCGTGATTCCGGACTCGACCCGCCTCAAATACAACCCGCTCCAGTTCCGGTTCAAGTTCACGTCCGACGTCGGGTACTCCTCGGCGGACGGTCTCTACGATGGAGACGGGTGGATCATCGACAACATCACGATCAAGGCCGGGAACGACGTAAGGCTTTTCGACGACGGACACGGGAACGCGGGGAATTGGAGCGCTTCCACCTTCCCGGGCGTCGGCGATTTCTTCTGGATCTCGAGCAACGTCTTCACGGAGGACGTGTGCTCCAGCAACACGTCGAGGATCTGGTCCGCCTGGGACCCCGTGGTCCAGTCCTCCGTGCCGCGCATGGACGATCTGTTGAACACGCCGCCGATCGCGATCAATCGTGCCTCGAACGCCTTTGTCGAGTTCGACGTGTACCGGAACCTGCCCCTTCTCGCCTGCTTCTACTACCACCTGAATTTCCGAACCAAGAACATCGGGGACGCCGGCTGGAGCCTGTGGCACGACCCCACGTTCTTCGTCTATTACGGCGGCAACAAGGACTGGGCGCGCCAGCGCATCTCGCTGCCCGGGGCCGGAAATCACGATTCGCTCCAGGTGCAGCTCGGTCTCCGGGACTACGCCAATACCTTCTGTGACGGCGTTTCCTCGCCGGGCGGCGTGTACGCCTTCTTCGACAACATCTCGGTGGGCGTGATCGGCACCGCGCCCCCCTCGTTCATCGTTCGGGACATCGACCTGTTCAACGACACCTTCCGCACGACGCCGTTCTTCCGCGACGACAATTTCAACGCACCGGTCGGCGACACCACGGTGGTGAACGTCAACGCGTCGTTCGGCTACAAGCAGGGGTTCATGTACTATCGGACGGGGCCGGGCGCGTTCAGCTCGACCGCTCTCGCCCGCGTGGCCCCGGCGCTCCCGACCCGCTTCGAGGCGGACGTGCCCCCCGGCAGCTATCCCGCGGGCACGACGCTCGAGTATTACTTCTCGGCGACGGACAGCCTCAACAGCACTTCCTACTATCCGGCCGACGCGATCACGGCGCAGCACTACCTGACGGCATCGATCCTTCCCGTGAAGACGGCCACCAATCCGGCCGGAGGCTGTTTTGACAGTCTGGCCACGATCCTCTACGTGAACCATTTCTCGGGCCGCGAGACGAGTCCGCGAATCGTGGACGCCTTGAAGGCGCTGGGGCACAAGCTGGATACGTGGGAGGTGAACGGCCCGAGCAGCGGCGTGGGGAATGCTCTGGGCGGCTCCGATCCGACAGACACTCAATACCACTGGCCGGCGACGGACGTGAACTCGCTGCTTCAGTACAAGACGATCATCTGGCACGCGGGAGATCTCTCCTCGTTCACGCTCAGCAAGGAGGACCAGGCGGTGATCCAGTCCTGGATCCAGCAGAGCGGGAAGGACCGCAATCTCTGGATCACCGGGGATGACGTTGCTTTCGAGCTGAGCACGACAGGAGTGGATTACAACAGCTTCCTGAGCTTCACCGCCGGCGTGCGCTACGTCCGGGACTTCTGGGAGAGCCCGCCGCAGGACACGCTCCATCCGGTCGTGACCGGCGTCGTCGGCGGACCGGCGGCCGGGCGGTTCCTCCACCTGAACGGCGACTGCCCCATCATCAACAAGTTCGACATGCTCGCCAGCTCCACGACCGCACAGGCGAACGGCAAGGCTGGGGTACTTCTCCGCTACCCGAACAACCAGCCCGCCGCGACCCGATACGCGACCAGGTACACCAGCTTCGGAACGGACAGCGCCCGCTCGGTGTTCATGGGCTTCAGCTTCAACTCCATCGAAGAGGGCGGGGAGCGGCTCCAGCTGGCCAAGGCGATCGCCCAGACCTACCTCAAGGAAGTGCCCTGCTACACGCCGACCGGCGTCGAAGAGAGTCCAGTCGGCTCCGCGCCCCCGGCGCGCACGCAGCTCTTCCAGAACGCTCCGAACCCGTTCAACCCGGAGACCGCCATCCGATTCACGGTGGCCGGGCGCGGGCCGGTGCGGATCGATATCTTCAGCGTGAACGGGCGGCGCGTCCGAACGCTGGTCGACAAGGCGTACGAGCCCGGCGATTACACCGTCCGCTGGGACGGCACCGACGACCAGGGGCACTCGCTCGCGA
>JANLXD010000219.1:0-1600 GCA_031364935.1 Candidatus Eiseniibacteriota bacterium | reverse complement strand
CCGCGCCGACGCGCGCTGGCGCAAGGAGGAGGGCGCGATCGCGGAGATGGCCGCTCTCCAGACGCCGCTTCTCGAAGGAGTCGCGCCCCTCGTCCGTCCGGGAGGTGTGCTGGTGTATAGTGTCTGCTCCTTGGAACCGGAGGAGACCGAAGAGATCGTGATCCCCTTCCTCAAGCGACACCCGGAATTCTCCCTCGAGGATGCGAGCCCCTTCCTTCCGCCGCGGTTCCGCGGCGACGACTTCTATCTGCGGGCCACACCCCACCGGCACGGCACCGACGGCGTGTTCGCGGCGAGACTGAAGCGCGGATGAGCCGACGGCGGCGACGTCCGGTGGAGCCTTGGCGTCAGCGCGAGTTGGCTCAGCGCGAAGCGGCGCGCGCCGCCGGTGCTGCTGCGGGCGCCACTGAAGCCCCGCATGGCGACCGGGGTGAGGCCGAAGGGGGCGATGCGTCCGCTCGCTCAGAAGGCCGGGCCGGACAAACAGAGGTCCGGCCCTCAATTCGCTCCGCGGACGGATCGCCCCCTTCGGCCTCAGACCAGATCGTCACACCCACACCCACCAGCCCGGCAGTAACGCCGGAGAGCGAGACCTCCGACGCGGCTTCTGCGTTACCGCCCGGTGTCAGCGCGGCTGGGCCGCCATCCCCACCGCCTCCCTTGTATTCGCCTCGGCGTGGTTTTCCGTCGCGGGAGCCCTTTGCCGTGGAGTCGCTTTCGCCTGAGGCGACGCTGCCTTCTCGGCATGAGCGGCGGCGGGGGCCTCGGTTCAATTTGCTGACGGGGACACTGCTGCTATCGGGGATCGCTTTGATCGGCGGTTTCTTGATCGTGAACACGGTCCTCATGCCCAGCTTCACGCGGCAGGGATCGGAGGTGCGCGTGCCGGAGGTGATCGGGCTCTCCGAGCGCGAGGCGGAGCGCTCGCTCGCGGGGCTCGACCTCCGGCTCTCCAAGATCTCCGAGCAGTGGAGCGCGGACGTGCCGCGCGGATTCATCACGATGCAGGAGCCGCCGCCGGGCGGCGTGGTGAAGCGCGGAAGGCGCATCTCGGTGGTCGTGAGCCTGGGCGCGCAGGGCACCAGCGTGCCCGTCCTCGACGGGAGCACCGAGCGGCAGGCGGGAATCCTGCTCGAGAGCGCGGGCCTCCGCCGCGGCAAGATCGCGCGCGTCTACACGGACGAGGTGGGCCGCGATCTGGTCATCGCGACCGACCCGCCCGGCGAGACCGTGGTGGAGCAGGAGACGGTGGTGGATCTCCTGGTGAGCCTCGGGCCACCGCCGCGCGGCTATGTGCTGCCGGACCTGACCGGCCGGGACCTGAACGGCGTCGCCCGCGGCCTCCGGGACGAGGGGTTCTTCGTCTCGGCGCGCGAAGGGGGGCCGCGCCAGCGAAGCGATGCGGTCGCGGCGCAGTTGCCGCCTGCGGGCCACCGCGTCGAGCCGCGCGACTCGATCGTTCTCTACTACCACCCATGAAGCGACAGCACGCGGCCGCGCCGGACACGCCCTGGTCGGGCGTCGGCCGCTACCGCGTCTGCCCTTCGATCCTGTCCGCCGACTTCTCGCGCCTCGATGAAGAGATCGCCGCCGTCGAAGC
>JANLXD010000485.1:0-1579 GCA_031364935.1 Candidatus Eiseniibacteriota bacterium | reverse complement strand
GCGGGCTCGGTCGTGAAGAGCGGGAGGAGCGCGGGGTCGCGCCGTACGAGGTAGACGGGGCGCCGCCGGATGTTTCGCGCGATCAGCAGGTTCATCATGGCGTCCATCGTGCCCGGGTAGCGCGGGACCGAGAGCGTCGGGTAGGCGCGCGCGAGCTGGCGCTGGTACCACGGCCAGACGAGCAGGTACTTATAGACCACGACCACGTTCGGGTGGCTGCTCCGGAAATCGGTCGCCTTGTAGAACCAGAGCGCGAACGTGCGCCCGTCGTACTCGCTCACGATCAGGGCGTTCGGCTCGACCGCCTCGAGATTGCGGTGCGCCCAGACCCACGGGCGCACGTCGCCGGAGGCGTCCACCGCCTTGTAGTGGACCGCGAGCCCGTACCCCCCCGCCGTGAGGGCCAGCGCCGCGACCCCCACGCGCGCGGCGCGGCGGCCGCCCGCCCGACGCCAGAGCCCCCACCACCCCAGCCCGGCGAGCGCGCAGACCAGATAGAAGAGGGGCATCCAGTAGCCCACGTCGTCGGGGATGGAATAGGCCGAGAGGAGCGCCGCGGCGGCCGCCGCGGAGGCCAACACCGGGAGCGTCCCCGGCGGCCGCGTCCACAGAAGGCCGCCGATCCCGGCCACGAGAGCCGCCAATCCCGGGCCGAAATCGAGAAACCAGCGCCCGGGGACGAGATGGCGCGCGATTTCCCCCAGACCCCGGCCGAAGAAGTGGGAGGCGTACTGGGCCCCGCTCAGCACCCACCACAGGCGGGAGGGCGTGTTGGGCGCCCCCCAGGAGAATTCGGGCAGCCGGCTCGATCGGACAGGCAGGTAGAGATCGAGGGTCACCCCCCAGATCAGGAGAAGGGGCAAAAGAACGATTCCCGTCGCGCCGATGATTCCACGAGCAGCGAGGCGCGCCGCGACGAGCGCCACGGCGGGAATGGCGGCCAGAAGCAGCAGATGATTGGTGAGGCCGAGCCCGAGCAGGTAGGACGCGAGCGCGAGGTGCCGGACGCTTCCGGTCCGATCCGCGCGGGCCGCGGCCCAGAGGACGGCGCCGAGGAACGCGGCGTTCAGCGTGTAGACCTCTGCGACGACGCTCTGGCTCCAGGCGCCGCGCGAAAAGGCGTACGCGAGGGACGCGCCGAGAGCGGCCACGAGAGCACCCGTGTCCGCGCCCTTGTCGACGCGGGCGGCGAGCTCGAGCACGAGGAGCGCGAGGAAGAAGACGGCGGCCGCGCCGGCGAGGGCGGCGACCAGGTTGATCCGGAACGCCGGGCTCGCGAACGGAGCGAGCGAGGAGATGCGGCCCAGGAGCACGAAGAGCGGATACCCCGTCGGATGGGGAATCCCCAGGGTGGCGGACGCGACGAGGAGATCTCCCGAGTCCTCGCCCTGGTTCATCCACGCGACGGTGGGCGACAGGGTCCGGACGTAGGCCCAGAGCGCTACAAGGGCGGCAACCAAGGCGGCGCCGAGGGCGGTGCGGTACAGGCGGCGCACCGTAAGCGACGCTTCGGCGGCGGGTCAACGCGTCCGGCCCGAGGGCGGCACGGTGGCCCGCGGACGAACGAGGCCGGTCGACG
>JANLXD010000468.1:0-3120 GCA_031364935.1 Candidatus Eiseniibacteriota bacterium | reverse complement strand
GGGGGAGCACGGTGATCGCGGTCGAGCACAATCTGGATTTCCTGGCCGCGTGCGACTGGCTGGTCGAGCTGGGGCCGGGTGCGGGTGACGAGGGTGGAAACATCGTGGCCGAGGGACCGCCCGCCGCGCTCGCGCTCGACGGGGCCTCGGCGACCGGCGCCTACCTCAAGAAGAGTGCGATCTGCGCGTAGTCGAGCGGTCGGTGCGCCGGGATCGATAGCCGTCCGCGCGCGACCAGACCCACTCGGGCGCCGAGAGGAATGTCGAAGCCGGCATAGGCGTGGGTTTTCAAATACACGTGGGTGTGAAACGCGCTCTCCCCGAAGCCGCGGATCTCGGCCACCTGCATCACGACGTGCCCCGCGGGTCCGAACTCGAGGATGGGGCGGATTGGCCAGTCCCGATGGATGAAGCGCGTGGGTCGGAGCAGGAAGCCGACGCTCGCCGCCCCTTCACGGAGATACCCACTCCCGCCTCCGGACACTTCGATATGCATCCAGGTCTCGAAGGGGTTTCCCCGCCGCAGGGACCGGTGGTAACCGAAGGTCCCCAGCGCGTCGAACGGTCCGCTCACGACCGCCGCGCCCAGCTCGAAGCGGTCGCGATCCCGGGCGAATTCGTCCGGCGGGGCCGCGGGCTGCGAGAGAGTGCTGTCGGCCGGGCTCTGCGCGCGAGCGACCGTCGCGAACAAGAGCGCCGCGCAGGCAACCCCCAACAGCGAAAGCCGCGCGCCCGTCACTCGACCACCACGTCGCTGGTCGAGGTGAATGGCCCTGTCTGGAAGTAAATCCGGTAATCCCCAGGGGGTACGCGATGTCCCGATGCGTCGGTGAAGTCCCAGGAGATCGGCGGGATGCGGAAGGCGCCCTGGAGCGTGGCGGGCTCGTCCGCGTCGAAGATCACCTGGAGCAGCTCCGCGCGATCGTTGAACACCGCGACGAGCACATGCGCCGGGCTGGGAATCGCGAATTGAATGTTGTACGAGGGAGCCGAGGCGTTCGGGAGGAGCCCGGTGGAGGCGCAGATCGTCACTTCGTTCCCGACTTGGCCGAATTTGTTGCACGCATCCCACGACGTCAGCGTCGAGCCGGGGAAGAATTTCTGGGGCGAGTGGATTCCGTCGGCGCTGCAGCCGGCCAGCGCGACCACGGCAAAAACGAGCAGCGTGCGCAGAGAGAGTGGTGCTCCTATCCGGCTGCGGGGGACGTTGAGACCGGGGATGGTGCTTTCAGAATCGCAGAGTCAGTGCCTGGACGGGAAAAAAAAATGAGGAAGTCCCCCGCGTATCAACGTGAACCGCAAGTTAAAACCCCGCAAGAAGGACCGGCCTGAAGATCTGGTTTTAGCTGCGGATTGGGCACGAGGCGGCAGGGAACTCCGCTCAATCCAAATTTATCGAACGCGGGAAATCATGTCAACCAATTTCGACTCTGCCACGCATTTTGGTCCCTGGCGCGAAGAATTTGGGCGTAATCAATAGGTTGCGGGTATCGATAGCCGCACTTCCCGCGTGACGATACCCGAAGCGGTCCCAGGCCGAATGCGGTTGCCCGCGTGCGGCGGGGAGTGGTATCTTCTCCGGTTTGTGGCACTTGGCCACGTTAACCGTACCCGTTTCGCGCGAGCGCCATGTTCGAGGATTTGACCGAACGCCTGGGCGGCGTATTCCGGAAGATGTTGGGCCGGGGCCGCTTGAGCGAGCAGGACGTGAAGGACTCGCTCCGCGAGATCCGTCGCGTTCTCCTCGAAGCGGACGTCAACCTCAACGTCGCGCGCGATTTCCTGAAGACGGTCGAGACGCGCGCGGTCGGCGCCGACCTGCTTCACAGCGTCCAGCCTGGGCAGCAGATCATCAAGATCGTCCACGAAGAGCTGGTCAAGCTCCTCGGGGGCGCGGCCCCGTCGACGGGTATCCAGTTCCCGTCCAACCGGGCGGCGGTCCTGCTCCTCGCCGGTCTCCAGGGCTCAGGAAAGACGACCACGGCGGCCAAGCTCGCCCGCTTCTGGATGAAGAAGGAGAAGCGCGTGCTCCTGGCGGCGCTGGACCTCCAGCGCCCCGCGGCCGTGGATCAGCTCGAAGTGCTCGGGAAGCAGGTGGGGGCGCCGGTTCACGTGGATCGGACCGCCAAGGATCCTGTCGAGCTGGCGAAGGCGGCGCGGAAGCGCGCCGACAAGGAAGGCTTCGACCTCCTCATCGCCGACACGGCGGGGCGGCTCCATGTGGACGAGGAGCTGATGTCCGAAGTGGGGCGCGTCCACAAGGTGCTGGAGCCGACCGAGAGCTACCTGGTGCTCGACGGCATGACGGGTCAGGACGCCGTGACCATCGCGGAGTCCTTCACCGCGCGGCTTCCGATCACCGGCTTCGTCCTGACGAAGATGGACGGGGACGCCCGCGGGGGAGCGGCTATCTCGCTTCGCTCGGTGACGGGGAAGCCGATCCGCTACATGGGGGTCGGCGAGAAGCTCGACGGTCTCGAGCCGATGCACGCGGACCGGCTCGCGTCCCGGATCCTCGGCCTGGGCGACGTCGTCACCCTGGTCGAGCGCGTCCAGGAGCGCCTGGATCTCAAGAAGGCCGAAGATCTCGAGAAGAAGCTTCGGAAGCAGCGATTCACGCTCGAGGATTTTCTGGGGCAGCTTCAGGAGATGAAGAAGCTGGGGCCGCTCGAGGAGATCGTGAAGATGATCCCGGGCATGAAGCTCCCCGCCGGAGCCAACGTGGACGAGCGGGAGCTGAAGCGCACGGAGGCGATCATCCAGTCGATGACGCGCGGCGAGCGTGAGCAGCCGAGGATCATCGACGGGAGCCGGCGGAAGCGGATCGCCAAGGGGAGCGGCACCACGGTGCAGGACGTGAACCGGCTCCTCAAGCAGTTCGACGAGATGCAGACGATGCTCAAACGCCTGGGTGGCAAGATGCCGCGCGGAAAACTCCCGACGGGGATGCCGCGCTTCTGACCCGGGTGTCCACACACGGGAGGTAGAACCGCATGGTCGTCATTCGCATGAAGCGCGCGGGCGCGAAGAAACGCCCGTTCTACCGGGTCGTGGTCGCCGACTCGAGGAGCCCGCGCGACGGGCGCTACATCGAGCAGCTCGGCTACTACGATCCGCTCA
>JANLXD010000447.1:0-2063 GCA_031364935.1 Candidatus Eiseniibacteriota bacterium | reverse complement strand
ACGGGCTTGTCCAGGGGCAGCGTGTCCATGCGGGTCATGCACATCAGCTTGGGCATCCCGTTGATCTCGGCCGAGCAGCTCCCGCAGCGCCCGGCCTTGCAGTTCCATCGAACCGCGAGGTCGTTCGCCTGCTTGGCCTGGACGTCCAGGACTGCGTCCAGGACCACCATCCCCTCCGAGACGGGGGTCATGTACTCGGTGAACGCGCCCTGGGCCGCGGAGCCGCGCCAGATCCGGAATGTCGCCTGCTCGCTCATTTCATCTCCTCGATGATCGCCTTGAGCTCGGGCGGAATCTCCCGAAGAGGCTCCTCCTCGATCCGCATGGCTCCGTCGGTTCCGCGCCGCACCGCCAGGGTCACCTTGCCCGCCGCCGGATCCTGGGCAGGGAAGTCGTCCCTGAAATGCGCCCCGCGGCTTTCCTTGCGGCGGATGGCGGCCATCGTGACGGCCCGCGAGACCGTGAGCATGCTCCGCAGATCGAGCGCGGTGTGCCATCCGGGATTGTATTCGCGGCTTCCCACGACGGCGGTCTGAGCGGCGCGCCCTTCCAGCCCCGCGATCACGCCGAGCGCCTGGGTCATGTCCTCTTCGCGGCGAACGATCCCCACGCGCTCCTGCATGCACTCTTGAAGCTCCGCCTGGATCTGATACGGAGAGCTCTCCGGCGACGGCTTCCGGTCGAAGGGCTCCAACGCCCGGCGAGCCGCGTCCTCCACCGCAGCGTCGCTCACCGCGCCGGCGCCATGCTCGCGCGCATACTTCGCGGCGAACTCTCCCGCGCGCTTTCCGAACACCAAAAGATCCGAGAGGGAATTGCCGCCGAGTCGGTTCGCTCCGTGGAGTCCCGCCGCGCACTCGCCGGCGGCGAACAGGCCGGGGAGGCTGGACATCTGCGAGTCCGCGTCCACGCGCACGCCGCCCATCATGTAGTGGGTGGTCGGGCCCACCTCCATCGGCTCCTCGGTGATGTCGAGGTTGGCGAGCTCCTTGAATTGGTGGTACATGCCGGGGAGCTTCTTCCGGATGTGGTCGGGTCCCTTGGGCACGCGCTCCTTGATCCACGCGATGTCGAGGAAGACGCCGCCGTGCGGGCTCCCGCGCCCTTCGCGGACTTCGCGCATGATGCAGCGCGCCACGTGGTCGCGGGTCAAGAGCTCTGGCGGGCGGCGGGCATTCTTGTCGCCCTGCGTGTACCGCCACCCTTCTTCCTCGCTGTCCGCGGTCTGGCTCTTGTAGTTGGCCGGGATGTCGTCGAACATGAACCGGCGCCCTTCCTTGTTCCGCAGCACGCCCCCTTCGCCGCGCACCCCCTCGGTGACCAGGATGCCGCGGACGCTGGGCGGCCAGACCATCCCGGTCGGATGGAACTGGACGAATTCCATGTCGATGAGGCTGGCTCCGGCCTCGTAGGCGAGCGCGATCCCGTCGCCGGTGTACTCCCAGCTGTTGCTGCTGATGCGGTACGCGCGCCCGATCCCGCCGGTGGCCAGGACAACCGCCTTGGCGCGATACACCTTGAAGCGCCCTCGCTCGCGCTCGTAGGCGAGCACGCCGGTCAGCCGGTCGCCGTCTTTCAACAGCGTGAGCGCGGTGTGCTCCATGTGAAAGACGATTCCCTTGTGGATCCCGTGATCTTGCAGCGTGCGGAACATCGCGAGCCCGGTCCGGTCGCCCAGGGGGGCGAGCCGCGGATAGCGGTGGCCGCCGAAATTCCGCTGCAAGATTCGTCCGTCCGGGGTGCGGTCGAACAGGGCACCCCACGCCTCCAGCTCGCGCACGCGCGCGGGCGCCTGCTGCGCGTGGAGCTCGGCCATGCGCGGCTGATTGACGTAAGCGCCACCGCGCATCGTGTCGGCGAAGTGCACGCGCCACGAATCGCGGTCGTCCACGTTGGCGAGCGCCGCCGCGACGCCGCCTTCGGCCATCACCGTGTGGGCCTTGCCCAGCAGCGACTTCGACACGACGCCGACCGTCGCCCCCACCGCCGACGCCTCGATGGCCGCGCGCAGTCCCGCGCCTCCCGCGCCGATCACCAGCACGTCGTAGTCGAGGGTGCGCGGC
>JANLXD010000210.1:0-4605 GCA_031364935.1 Candidatus Eiseniibacteriota bacterium | reverse complement strand
CGGGATCACGCTGGACGCCGTTCGCGGCAAGAGCGCGTTTGACATCTTCCCCCGCGAGCTGGCCGAGGCGTTCGAAGTGAACAACCGGCAGGTGCTCGCGGAGAACCGCACCATCGAATTCGAGGAGACAGTGGCCGGCTCCAACGGCCCCCGCCACTACGCCTCGATCAAGGCGCCGATCCGGGACGCGGCTGGCGTGCCGCAGGGGATCGTGGCCGTTTCCGCCGACATCACGGACCGGAAGCGGCTGGAGGAGGCGCTCAAGGACGCCGACCGGCGAAAGGACGAGTTCCTCGCCATCCTGGCGCACGAGCTGCGGAATCCGCTCGCCCCGATCCGAAACGTCCTCCAGATCATGCGGCTGAAGATGCCGGAGGATCCCGAGCTGCTCTGGGCGCGCGACGTGATCGGCCGCCAGGTGGATCAGCTCACGCGGCTGGTGGACGACCTGCTCGACGTGTCGCGCATCTCTCGCGGCAAGATCAAGCTCCAGATCGCCCCGGTGGATCTGTCCACGGTCATCGCGGGCTCGGTGGAGACCAGCCGCCCCGTCATCGACGCGCGTCTCCACCGCCTGGTGCTCCAGCTTCCCGAGCGTCCCGTCTGGGTGCAGGGGGACCTGGTGCGCCTGACCCAGGTGATCGCGAATCTTCTGAACAACGCCGCCAAGTACCAGGATGTCGGCGGACACATCGGTGTCACGCTGGAGCGCTCGAATGGCGAAGCCGTGATCCGGGTCAATGACAAGGGCTTTGGAATCGCCCCCGAGCTTCTGCCCGCCGTCTTCGACATGTTCGCCCAGGTGGAGCGCCCCGCTGGCACCGCGCAGGACGGGCTGGGGATCGGGCTGTCCCTGGCGCGGAACCTGGTCGAGATGCACGGCGGCACGATCCAAGTCACGAGCGGGTCGGAGGGAAGCGAGTTCATCGTGCGGATGCCCTGCATGACCGGAGAGCCGCGCTCCAAGCGCGCCAACGCGGACGGAGCGGCGATTCAACCCATGACGCCTGGACTTCGCGTCCTTGTCGTGGACGACAACACCGACGCGGCGGAGAGTCTGGCCACCCTGCTGCAGCAGGCGGGGCACCAGGTCTCGGTGGCCCACGACGGACCCACCGCCCTCTCTCTGGCTTCTCGGGAAAGGCCGCGTGCGGTGCTGCTCGACATCGGGCTGCCCGGGATGGACGGCTACGAGGTCTGCCGCCAGATGCGCAAGACCGGGCTCGAAGACTCGCTGATCGTCGCACTCACCGGATTCGGCCAGGAAGAGGACAAGCTCAAGTCCAAGGAAGCCGGCTTCGACGGCCACCTGGTGAAGCCGGGCGACCCGAACGAGCTGATCAAGCTGGTGGCCAAGTCGGCCAAGGCTTCTCCGGCGCGGTAGGTTTCGGTAGGGCGCTCCCTACAGCGGGAGCCACCCCGGCAACTCTTCCACCGAATCGAGCACGGCGGTCGGAGCCGGTGTCGCGCGCGATTCGTCCCCAGCCCGGTATTTCCCCGTCCGCACCAGCACCCCCCGAAGGCCCAGAGCGATCGGCGCCGCCACGTCGAACTCCGCGTCGTCCCCGACCATGATCATTTCGGCGAGTTTCGCCGAGGCGTGCCGCGCCACGGCTTCGAAGAGAATCCGCGATGGCTTCCCCAGGGTCTGGGCCTCGCGCCCCGACGCGTAGGTCAAGAGTGCCGCCACGCCCCCGACGTCGGTGACCAGGGCCCCGTCCTTCTTGAAGAAGCGGTTCTGCGTGAGCGCGTAGAACGCGGCGCCCTCGAGGAGCCGTCGAAATGCCGGCTGCAGGTCGGCGATGGTCCACGTGTGCGCCTCGGTCGCGAGGAGAACGGAGGGACCCTGCGGGTCTTCCCGGAACCAGTCGTACTCCTCGCGCTGCCGGGCGTCCGCGATCAGCAGTCCCGCGTGGTGCCCTCGCGCTTGCAGCTCGCGCCGCGCCACCATGACGGGCGTCCAGAGCGATTCGGGGGAATCGAGCAGACCCTGCTGGATCAGCGCCTGGGCCAGCGCCGCGTGCGGCACGCTGGTCGTGTTGGTCACAAGACGAACGGGGAGCCGGGCCCGGAGTGAGCGCACGGCGTCGACGGCGCCCGGCAGCGGCGGCCCGAGGACGCCGTTGGTGAGCGTGCCGTCCACGTCCAGGCAGACCACCGCGGGGCGCGCGGGGGGCGTCATCGCGCGCCCGTACGCCCCGTCGCGCGCGCGAGCCAGCCCGCGAGCGGCTTCAGCTCCTCGACGCGGAGGAGCAGGCAGGCGGCCACGTAGACACCCCCGGCTGCGGCCAGCGCCAGGATCAGCACCAGCATCCGCTCACCCAGGCTTTCCATTCCCACCGCCGATTCCACGCCGCGCGCCACGCCGGCCGCAGCGGCGGCGGCAGCCGCCGAAGAGATCAGGATTCGCGCGGCCGAGGAGGCGAGCTTGCGACCCCCCAGGGGACCGATCTTCCGCCGGAGCATCCAGAAGAGAACCGCGAAATTGATCAGCGACCCGATCGAGACCGCCAGCGCCAGGCCCGTGTGCTGGTAGAGGCGCATCAGCGGGAAATAGAGGAGCACCGTCGCGCCGATGGTGCCCATCGAGATGAACACCGGGATGCGCGCCATGCCCAGGGAATAGAACGCCGGCACCATCACGCGCACCGAGGAGAAAGCGGCGAGCCCCAGCGCGTAGGCCCAGAGGGCGCGCGCGGTCTGGATCGTGTCCGCCGCGTCGAAGCGTCCGTGCTGATAGAGCACGGCGATGACCGGGCGAGCGAGCACCATCAGAAGCACGGACGCCGGGAGCGTCATCAATAGAACCAGTCGGAGCGAGAAGGAGAGCGTGTCCTTGAGCCCGTCCATGTTTCCGGCGGCCGCGTGGCGCGAGACTTCGGCCAGGGTCACCGTGGCGATCGCCACGCCGAAGAGCCCGATGGGAAGCTGCATCAGCCGGTAGGCGTAGTTGAGCCAGGAGACGGAACCCTCCGTGAGCATGGAGGCGAGGAAGGTGCTGGTGAAGATGTTGATCTGGGCGGCCGCGATCCCGATCGATGCGGGCGCCATCAGGGACACCATCCGGATCACGCCCGGATCGCGGAACGAGATCTCGGGCCTCCATCTGAAGCCCTGCGCGCGAAGCGCGGGCACCTGGATCCAGAGCTGCCCCAGCCCGCCCAGCACCGCGCCGGCCGCCATGCCGACGATCGGCTCGAGCCCCCACCGGGGACAGAGCGGCGCGATCAGGAAGCCCGACAGAATGAGCGCCACGTTCAGCATGGCCGGCGCGACGGCGGGCAAAAAGAAGATGCGGCGGGTGTTCAGGACTCCCATCACCGCGGCGGCGAGCGATACCAGGAGCAAAAACGGCGTCATGATCCGGGTCATGAGCGTGGTCAGCTCCAGCTTCCCGGGGATCGCGGCGAAGCCCGGAGCCATCACGCGCACGATCCAGGGCGCCGCCAGGATCCCGATCAGGCAGATCGCCGAAACGGCCACGAGGAGGAAATTGATCACGAGGTTCGCGAGGCGCATGGCGGCCTCGGGCCCCTGCTCGCGCTCCGTCCGGGTGAGCGTCGGCACGAAGGCGGCGCTCATTGCCCCTTCCGCGAACAGGTCGCGCAGGAGGTTCGGAACCCGGAAGGCCACCTGAAAGGCGTCCACCGCGAAGCCGGCCCCGAACTGCGCGGCGAAGACCTGCTCCCGGACCAGGCCCAGGATGCGGCTCAGGAACGTGGCGCCCGAGATGACTCCCGCGGCCCGCGCCATGCCGCGGCTCCGGGCCGCGGGGGCCCCTGAGGAGGGAGCCGCCGCCGCCGCTTCGAAGGCGGGCGTTGCGGCCGCCTCGGGCGTCGCGGCTGCCTCCGGTGTGCTTTCGGGCTCGGGTGTTGGGACGACAGGGGCTGGGGGCGGCTCCGGAGGGTTCGCCCCCGGAGGGGGATCGGGAATGTCGGTCACGGGGTCGGATGCTCCCCGCCGCCCGTCCGTCTGTCAAGCGCTTGCGCGGAGGGGAGTTTCAGGGGAGCCCCCTTCGGGGCTGATCCGGACCATTTTGGGACCCGCCGCGAGGCCCTCCGCGACCCCGAAAGGCTGTCCCCTGACCACACTACAGAACCTGCGCGGCGACTCCGTGTTTGATATAATAAGGGTCGATCCGGTGCCCCCCAATCCGGCGCCCCACCAAGGAGCGACACCCATGAGCGCGAACGACCAGGACAAGGACATTGTCGAGCGTCTGATCGCGGAAACGAACCTCTCAGCTCGCTTGGATTCCCTGATCGGGGAGATCTGCGACAAGCTGCGGGAGTACGGTGTCGCTTCGCCCCACAAGGTGTTCAACGACCTGGTGGATCCCTTCCGCGAGTATTTCATGCTCGAGTACGAGGAGGAGCGCGGGCTGACCGGCTCCGACGAGGAAGAGGAAGAGGAAGACGAAGAGGAAGAGGACCGGAGCTACTAAGGTTTCTCTTCGGCGAGACGTCGCAAGAACGCCAGATTCTTCCGATCCATCACCACGCCGTCTTTTCCCTTCGGCGTCTCCAGTATTTGGGGCAGCGTCTTCAAGCCCAGCACCGCGTCGAATTCCTCGAACGTCTCCTCGCAGCCGCGCTCGGTGATCAG
>JANLXD010000207.1:0-2666 GCA_031364935.1 Candidatus Eiseniibacteriota bacterium | reverse complement strand
CGATCAATTTGGTAATTCGTCCTGAAACGTGGAAAGCTCGCGCTGCTGCCACCCCGTTTCGGTCCTCACCGCCTTGACCAGCATCTGATTCTCGCCCTTTCCGACCGGCATCACCACGATGCCGCCCACCCGGAGCTGCTCGGCCAGAAACGCCGGCATGCGCGGCGCCCCCGCCGCGATCAGCACGCGGTCGAACGGGGCCATCTCCCGCCACCCCACCGAGCCGTCGGCCACGCGGAAGACCACGTTGCTGTAGCCCATACGGGTCAGCCGGTCGCGCGCGGATTCGCCCACGACCGCGAGCCGCTCCACGGTGAACACGCGGTCGGACAGCTCGGCCAGGATCGCCGTCTGGTAGCCCGAGCCGGTTCCGATCTCGAGGACTTTCTCCTCGCCGGTCAGCTCCAAGGCCTGCGTCATCAGCGCGACCATGTACGGCTGCGAGATCGTCTGCGACGCCCCGATCGGAAGCGCGCTGTCGCTGTACGCCTTGGCCTCCAGAGCTTCGTCCACGAAGAGGTGCCGCGGCATGGCCTCCATGATCCGCAGCACGTGCGGATCGTGGATCCCTCGCTCGCGGAGCTGCACCTGCACCATGCGCCGCCGGGCGGCGCCCTGCTCGTCACGAATCATGTATCGTCAACCCCATCGTCTCCAGCTCGACGATCGCCTTGTAGTCGGTCAGCTCGAACGAGAGCGGCGTCACCGACACGTAGCCGTTCGAGACCGCATGGAAGTCGCTCGCTTCATCCGGCTCCCAGGTCGGGTTCTCCCCTCCAATCCAATAGTACGACTTCCCGCGCGGGTCGGTCTTCTCGACGATCACGTCGCGGAAGACGCGCTTCCCCAGGCGCGCCACCCGCACCCCTCGGATCTCCTCGAACGGGAGCGGCGGAATGTTCACGTTGAGGCAGATTCCGGGCTTGAGTCCGCGCTGGAGGAGGAATCGCACGAGGGCCCCGGCGGCCCGTCCGGCCGCCTCGAAATCGGCCGGCTCCCAGGTGGCCAGGGAAAAGGCGATGGAGGGAATGCCCAGGAAGGCCCCCTCGCTCGCCGCGGCCACGGTGCCCGAGTAGAGGACGTCGTTCCCCATGTTGGGCCCGTGGTTGATTCCGGAAACGACGAGGGTCGGGCTTTCTTTGAGAAACCCGTGCACGCCAAGCAGCACGCAGTCGGTCGGGGTGCCGTCGACGCTCAGGATCCCTTCGGTGACCTTTCGGATCCGAAGCGGCCGATGGAGCGTGAGGGAATGGCTGGTCGCGCTCTGCTCCCGGTCCGGCGCGATGATGGTCACCTCTCCCAGCGGCTTCAGGGCCCCCGCGAGCGCGCGCAGCCCCTCGGCATGGATGCCGTCGTCGTTGGTCGCCAGGATCACCGTCACCGGGCGCTCAGCGGAACAGGTGGCGAAGAACGAAGCCGACGAATCGGACCGTATCGTGAACGGGGCGGATGTGGCTTCCGGGCGCGTTGTAGAGCGTGGGGATCGGCGCCGCCGCGATCCGGAATCCGGCGCGGGCGGCGGCGACCAGAAATTCCGACTCGTAGTCGAAGCGCCGCGCGACCGGGCGTATGCGGCGGAGCACGGTGGCGCGGATGGCCCGGTAGCCCGACTGCGAATCTTCGATCAACGTGCGGGCGAGCTTCGATACCCACCAGCTCGTCACGTCGTTGGTGACCCGGCGAAGCCAGGGCATTCCGGAGCGGGACAAAAGCCGCGAGCCGACGACCACGTCGGCCTCGGCTAGCGCCTCGATCAACCGGGGCGCCCAGGCGGGGTCGTGCTGACCGTCCGCGTCCAGGGCGAGCGCGGCGTCCGCCCCGATGCGGATCACTTCATCTAAGCCGGTCTGGAGCGCGGCTCCCTTCCCCTGGTTCACCGCGTGGCGCAGCACGACCGCACCGGCCTCGGCGGCCCGGGCCGCGGTCTGGTCGGGGGGGCCGTCGTCCACCACGATCACGGTGGCCTCCGGCAGAGTCTCGCGGAGGCCGCGCACCACGGCGGGGACCGTATCGGCAGCGTTCCGCGCGGGGATGACCGCGCAGACGCGCATCAGCGGGCGGATCCCCGGACCGGACGGACGCTCCAGTGGAACCACTGGGTCGGATGCGCGCGCACGTGGTCGTCGAAGAAGCGGCGGACTTGGGCTGCGCCCTGGTCGATCGTGAGCCCCCCCGCGGTGGTATCGAGCGTGAATGGGGCGTCGAAGCGGACCGCGATCATCCCGTCCGGCGCGCGCCAGGCGACGCCGGGGAGAACCTGGGCCCGCGCCCGCTGCGCCAGGATGAGGGGCGAGGTGTCCACCAGGACAAGCTCCCCGCCTGAGGCCACGCGCGACGCGCGGCGGCCCCAGGCGCGGTCGGCGAGCGCGGCGACCCACCCCCCTTCCCGGAGCTTGCGCACGGCCTCGGCGGTGGGGCTCCGGCCCCCGAGCGTGCGCACCCCGAAGGCGGCGCGCCGCGCGCGAAAGAAGCGCTCCACCGGCTCCAGGCGGTGCGGCGCCGTGATCGCATCCATCGGACCCACCTCGCGCGCGAGCCACCAGAGCGCCATCTCCCAGGGACCGAAGTGACCGCTGACCACCACGGTGGGAATGCCGGACGCGCGCGCGGAGGCCAGGTGCGCCGCGGCCCCGGCGTCCAGCCGCACGGCGGGGACCCGGGTGCCA
>JANLXD010000356.1:0-2799 GCA_031364935.1 Candidatus Eiseniibacteriota bacterium | reverse complement strand
AGCGTCAGCGGGAGCGGAGTGCCTCGAAGCGGTCGACGTCGATGAGGACTCCGTCGCGGAAGCGAAGCGGCGGGTCGAGGAGACGGTACGACCACCACTCCTCCGTGTGTCCTACGGGCGTGTACAGCACCCGGCTGACCGGATACCCCAGCGTCTCGAAAACAGTGCGCATGTCGGCCGGAAGATGGTCGCGCCAATACCTCATCCGGAGCGAGTGGAGGAGGAGCTTTTCCTGCTCCCGCACGTAGTCCGAATTCCACTCGAGGGAGCGGAGGAGATAGACGGAGTCGGCGTCGACGAAGAGGATGCGGGTCGGGCCCACGAACCGGGTGGGCACGTCGTCGGCGCGCGCGGGCGACGGCGTGCCGGCCGCGAGGAACGCGGCGGTCAGGACAGCCAGGGCGAAAGCAGGAAGTCGAAGCAAAGTGTTCCCCCTTGTCCGCGGGCGGACAGCACGGCTGAGCCGCCACGGAACCACTATATTATAAACTGGGGGATCGAGAAGTTCTAGCTTCGGTAGAGGATTCTGCCGCAATTCTCACAGTTTTCTATATCTAGCGATGCGCCGTCTCGCCCCCGAATGGCCGACGTCGGGAGGCTCATCCGGCAGCCGGCGCAGATCATCCCCTCGACCGGGACTACCACGCGGGCGAAACGGCGGCTCATCCGCTCGTAGGTCTGGAGCAGCTTGCCGTCGATCTGGGCCGCGAGCTTCCGGCGGGTACGCTCCAGGCTCTCGACATGACCTAGCTGGAAACCGAGTCGCTGTTCTTGGAGTGCCATCTCGGGGTCCTTCACTTCGCGCAGAAGGACGTCGATATCTTGGAGCTCGACCAGCGCTTCGAGTGAATCAGTCATGTCCGGCCTCCACCAGGATATCCCTCACGGCCCCGAAATTGGCGGCCTCCAGGAGTTTCTGACGCGTGCGGGAGAGTCGCGTGGAACGGACGATCTCAGCGACCAGCTTCAGGTAGTGCGGATCCCGCTCGAGCGGCGGGGCCACGATCAGGAACAGCAGGTGGACCGGGCCGCCGTCCATGGAGTCGAACTCGACCCCCTTCGTGGAGCGCGCGACGAGCAGCGCGCGCTCCGCGATCATGGTCGAGCGCACGTGGGGAACGGCGATTCCCTTCCCGATACCGGTGCTGCCCAGAGCCTCACGCCGCCGGAGCGCGTCGATAATGGCGTCCGGAGTGCGCGCGACACGCGCCGTGGCGAGGGCACCCGCGAGCTCATCCAGGACGGACGACTTCCTACGGGTGCGGAGCTCGGATATGAATAGGTCTTGGCGAAGGTGTTGTTCTACGGCTGAGGCCGGAAGTACGGCGGTAATTACGTCGGCAGCCATACAGCTCTTTTCATTCGCTCCTCGGGGGTGGGCACTCGATACCCCGTGCCGCTACAGTACAGGACGCAATGCACGCGTGGCAAGATTCTAGTTGCATCGGTGCAAAAATCGCGGTCGTGCAAATCGCCATCAACCACAGCTTTAGCAATGACGCATAACGCGCTGGTGAACCACGAGTTTGAGAGCTGTTCCTTGTCGCCACGTTGAAACCTGCCCGGCACGCGGCTTGCCTTGTTTTGCTGTGGGGCTAGGAGGGATCAAAATGTCTTCTACGGCAAAAGAGCGGCGCCAGAAGCAGATTGCCGTGGTCGGAGCCATCGGCCACGAACATTTCATGACGGGCGTGCGCATGCTCTACGCGTGCCGCTACCAGGACGCCTTGAATCACTTCCAGGAAGCTTCGATTCTCGAGCCCAATTCCCGCGGATATCTAAGCTATCTGGGTCTGGCCACCGCCCACGCCCTACGCAAGTACTCCGACGCCGAGCATCTCTGCCGCCGCGCGATCGAGGCCGAGTACCACCGTCCCGAGCACTACTTCAACCTGGCGGAAGTCTTCTCGCTCGGGGGCCGGAAGGCGGACGCGATCAAGGCCTACAACCAGTCGCTGTCGTGGAACCCCAGCTTCGAGCCGGCGCTGGACGCCCTGCGGAAGCTCGGCATGAGGCGCCAGCCGGTCCTGGCTTCCTTGCCGCGAAGCCACCCGATCAACGTGTTCCTGGGTAAGACCCTGCGGCCTGGCAAGAAAACCCGGCAGGTCCAGCTCGCCCGCTAGCGGTTCGCGGCGGGGTGCGTGACCCCGCCGCCTCCTCTCAGTAATTCGTCTTCCAGTCGATCAGGCCGCGAGCCCTCGCCGTCGCCTCGCACCACCGAAACCACGCCGTCGCCACGATCCCCAAGACCACCGTCGAGAGCGCGAGAATGCCGACCAGGGCGCCGTCCCCCAGCCGGACGAGCGGCGCCGCGTACGTGTGCCCCGTCAAAAGCCTCCGGATCAGCTCGAGCCAGTAGGTGAACGGGAGGACCAGAGAGACACTCTGCGCCCATCTCGGGAGCACCTCGATCGGGAAGACCGCGCCGCAGAGCAGGTAGAAGGCGCCCGTCAACCCCTCGTTCAGGTTCATGCTGTGACGCGCCATGATCAGCGACGCCCCCGCGAGCGCGAACCCCAGGAAGACGATCCCCGAAAGCCCCAGCACCACGACCCCGACCAGGCGGAGGAGCACGTCCGGCGCTCCCGAGATGGAGAGGCCCAGGACGAACCGGCCGAACAGGAGCGCGACGCCGGCGCCCAGCGTGGCCGTGGCGATCTTGGTCAGCGCGCGGCCGGCGAGATACGGAATCATCCGCATGGGCGCGAGGTAGACGTACTTCAGCGTCTCGAAATCCTCCCGGTCGCGAAAGATCGCCCACGACAGCCCGACCAGGACCTCGCTCACGTACAGGAAGAA
>JANLXD010000208.1:0-3723 GCA_031364935.1 Candidatus Eiseniibacteriota bacterium | reverse complement strand
ATTCGCTGGCGAGTGTTCGTGCGAAACAGGTGGGATGCACGTGGGGACTTCCAGCGACAGGCCGCCTCGAACTCCCCTTTCGTCAAGTAACCGCGGCGTCGTGCCGGGCGGAGGCGGAGGATGAGCGCTGCGGTGCCGGGGTCTTCTTTCACCCTCAGGTGGTCGCGGACTAGAGGCTCGAGGGAGGAGTAGGGGAGCCGGCGGGTTTTCGCCTCGATCTCCATTACTTCGCTCGCTTCGGCGGCCGCACCATCGTCTCGAGCAGGTGCTCCAGCAGGGCGACGGGATCCTTGCAGGTGCCCGTGTGCACCGGCGACGTCTGGATCACCGTGCTTCGCGGCGCCACGAGCCAATGGAAACGCTCGCGCTGAGGGAGCTTTCCGATCGGCCCCGCGTCCTTCCCCCCCGCGCAGATCGCCGGAATAGTCGCGAGGTGCGTCCGGATCTGATCGAGGTCGGCGGTGGGATCGAGCGCTTTGACCCGCTTCTCATCCAGCTCGATGCGCGCGTCCAGAAATCCGTTCCCCGGGCACGAGACGATCACTCCCACGTTCACGAACTCCTCGCGCTCCACCTTCGGAACGACGCGGATGATGGCGTAGTCATACGTGCTGGGTTCGTGCACGGATCGCCTCTTCCAGGAATGGACGCGGGCCCTCGAGTCGCTTACCAAGATATTCGCGATAGGCGTTTCGGTGTTGGTCAATCCCGGCGAAGCGCGGCTCGCCTGTGAGCCACGCGTCGGGGATCAACGTGATGATCTTTTCGATCGCGGGCGCGATTCGGGCGGTCATCTTCGCGTCGACCTCTTCGAGCCGATCGGCGTAGGGGAGCAGGACGTGATCCGCGATCATCGGGAATGGATCCCGGCTCTTCTCCTTGTAGTTGTCCCACGTGTGGTGGAAGTAGAGCGCGGCTCCGTGATCGATCAGCCAGGTTTGCCCGTGCCACACCAGCATGTTCGCGTTCCGCGCCGTGCGGTCGATGTTGGTGAGAAAGGCGTCCAGCCAGACGACGGAAGCCGCGAACTCGGGATCGGGTTTCTCCGCGACCGGATCGAACGTGACGGCGCCGGGCAAGAAGTCGAAGGCCAGGTTCAGGCCGCCGCTCGCCCGGATGAGATCCTGGATCTCCGGGTCGGGCTCCGTGCGGGCCAGATCGATATCCAGCTCCGCGAATACGATCTCGGGCGTCGGGAGCCCCGCCGCGCGGGCGATCTCGCCGCCGATGAGATCGGCGATGAGCGCCTTGGCTCCATGCCCCGCGCCGCGGAACTTGAGCACGTACATGCCGTCGTCGTCGGCCTCGATGATCGCGGGAAGGGAGCCGCCCTCGCGGAGCGGCGTGACGTAGCGGGTGGCGGTGACTGTGCGCAGGGATTGGGTCACCGCGGCCTGCCGGTGGAAGCGCCAATCGCGGTCAGGATGGCATCGTGGGTCTCGTCATTGAAGGCGACCATGGTGATCGCGTCAAAATCGGGCCCGTAATTCAACGCCTCCCGAACTTCACGGACCGCGATGGCCGACGCGAGGTCGGTGGGATACCCGAAGACGCCGCAACTGATGGCCGGAAACGCCACGGTGCGGCAATGGTGCTCCCGCGCGAGTGCCAGCGAATTCCGGTAGCACGATGCGAGATGCTCCGGCTCGCGGAGTCCACCCCCGTGCCATACCGGTCCGACGGTGTGGATGACGAAGCGGGCCGGCAGCCGGAAGCCCGGCGTGATGCGCGCCTCACCGGTTGGGCACCGCATCCCCGGCGACACCTCCGGAATGGCGCGGCATGCGCCGTACAGCTCAGGTCCCGCCGCCTCGTGGATCGCTCCGTCGACCCCGCCTCCGCCGAGCAGGGAGCGGTTCGCGGCGTTCACGATCGCGGCCACTTTGAGCTCAGTGATGTCGCCCAGGAGCACGCGAAGCCGGTTGGTGTCGCTCACCGCCCCAGGAACCGCTCGATCTGCCGCCGGTGCCGCAGCACGTGCACGATCCCGTGCTCGAAGAGCTGCTCGAAGTCGTACGTCACTCCCCAGCGCGCGCGCATCTGCATCGCGTTCGATTCCGCCTCGGAGAGGTCCCAATGGGGCTCGAGAGTGGCGATCATGTAGTCCAGCATCGCGCGTAGCTGTGCCGGAGTGTCGGCCCGGGTGATCGGTACGCGCTCGTGTGGCGCCCTCTCGACTCCCCAGGCGTCGCGCATCATGCCCGCGTATCCGTACCCGGCCCCCACGACGTGCGTCATAATCGTCTGGATTGAGCGGCAATCCTCGTCCTTCGTCCCCGTGTCGCGGACGCGCGAGTACTCCTCGTCGGAGATGCTCTCGAGGATCCTGGCCAGCTCGGCCGTCGCGCGCTCGTACTCGTCCATCAGCGCCCCCACCGCCCCTGGGCGATATGTTTTCTTCACGATCCCTCCTATTTCTTAGGCGCCCCGTCCCACCAGCTCGAGAGATTCTGCTCCGCCGCGCGCGGATGTTCCGCATAGTGCGACGTGTCGTTGAAGAGCATCAGCCGCACGCGCACCGGGTCGCGGAAGTCGAGCACGTTCACGCACGCCGGCGCCTGATCCAGCCGGTCCCGGTAGCCGCGCGGGTCGAACCCGAGCAGGCTGCTGAGCACGAGGCGAATGGTGGCCTTGTGCGAGACGACCAGCACCCGCTCGCCCGGATGCCGCGTCACGATCTCGCGAATCACCGGCAGCGCCCGCGCGAGCACCGCGACGCCCGACTCGCCTCCGTGCGGCGAAGACGTGAACGGGTCCTCCTCCCACGCCGCGTACTCCTCGGGGTATCGAGCCTCGACCTCGCGGCGCGTGAGCCCTTCCCAACGCCCGTGACTCACCTCGCGCAGCCCGTCGCGAGTCTCGATCGTCAGCGCGCACGAGCCCGCGATGATGCGGGCGGTCTCCACGGCCCGGGAGAGCGGGCTCGTATACATGGCAGTCAGTTTCTCGTTCCGGAGCCGCTCCGCCAGGCGCGCGACTTGGCGTCTCCCTTCTTCGGAAAGGTCGACGCCGACGTCGCCGGAGAAGCGGTCCTCCGCCGTGAGCTGCGTGGCGCCGTGGCGCACAAGGAAGAGGCGGGTAGGTATCATAACTCGAAGGATCATAGTGCCTGGACATTGTGGTTTCGGTTAGTATTTCCAACTTATCGCGGGTGGCGTGGCTGCGCGAGGAGCTGCGATAGAAAGAGGAGGGTCACATGTTCGTTGAGACGAAGCTGACGACAAGTCGAATTATCCGGTCATCGCGCTCCACTCTCTCACTATTGGCTCTAGTTACGATAACGCTGGGAGCCGCGCTCGGAGGATGTGCGACGAAGCGCGAGCAGACGACGAAGGAGGACACGTCCCCCGCCGTCATCGCCGACGGTCAGCGAATTTTCAGGCACGACACGTTCGGCGACGAGCAATTCTGGACCGACACCCTCCGCATGAACGAGGTCGTCGAGAAGGCCGTGGACCCGACGACAGCGTTGAGCGTCGGGCTCAAAGTCGACGCCGACGCGCTCCCGCCTGGAATCCTCGAAAAGGTGGACCTCAAGAGCCCGGCCACGACGGTCGCGCTGCTCAAGATGAACGCCGTCGTGGGCGTGCAGGCCACCGTGGATTCGAGCAACCACATCACGCGCCTCGGTATCACCTGCGCGTTCTGCCACTCGACGGTGGATAACTCGGTGATGGCTGGTATTGGGCACCGCATGGACGGCTGGCCGAACCGCGATCTCAA
>JANLXD010000187.1:0-3795 GCA_031364935.1 Candidatus Eiseniibacteriota bacterium | reverse complement strand
CATCCGCGGCGAGGCGATCGGGATCAACACCGCGGTCAATCCGTCCGGCGAGGGAATCGGCTTCGCCATTCCGATCAACATCGCGAAGAGCATCTCGCGGCAGCTCATCGCGACCGGCAAGGTGACGCGCGGCTACCTGGGCATCATGCCGCAGGAGCTCACGCCCGAACTGGCCGACAGCTGGGGCCTCCGCGGCTCGCGCGGCGTCCTGGTGGGCAGCGTGAGCGCGAACACGCCGGCATCCGAGGCGGGATTCCTGGTCAAGGACGTGATCACCTCCTTCGACGGCAAGCCGGTCGACGACGTGCAGCGGTTCCGGCTTCTGGTCGCGGAGACTCCGGTGAACAAGCGCGTCCAGGTGCACGTGCTCCGCAACGGGCGGCCTCGTGACCTCGACGTGACGCTGGCCGAGCGCCCGGCCGAGGATCAGGTGGCGAAGGCCGAGCCGGCGCCTGCCGCGTCGGACTGGCTGGGCGTGCAGGTTCAGGGGCTGGGAAGCGACGCGGCCCAGGAGTTCAATCTCAAGGACAAGCAGGGCGTGGTGATCACCGACATCACCGAGGGGAGCGGCGCCGACGATTCGGGCCTCCGCGCGGGCGACGTGATCAAAGAAGTGAACGACACGCCGGTTAAGGATATGGTGGAGTACAACCGTGTGGTTGACGGAGCGCGCCGCAAGAATCCGGCGAAGCCGGTTGTCTTCCTCATCAAGCGAGGCGATGCGACTCAGTTCGTTGCGGTCGAGCCCTCCCAGGGTTAGCGGGGAGCTGACGCCGCCCTTGCGCGAGCGTACCGTGAGGCCCGTTCCGCGCCCCCGATGGGGTGCGCGGGCGGGCCTCGCCCTCTTCTTGCCGTTTTCGTTTCTCCTCACCGTAGCGGCGATGGCCGCGGCTCCGGCACGCCTGGCCGCCGCGCCACAGACGCCGCCCACCGAGCTGGTGCGCCTTAGGTACTGGACCGCACCCGAGCACACGCGGCTGGTCTTCGATCTGAGCGGAGCCGCGCCGGCCCAGACGCGATTCAAGATGGTCGACTCGCTGACGTTCGAGATCTACATGCCCGGGGTGCGCAAGTCCCCGGCGGTCACCACGGAGTTCGTCGGCGACAGCCTGGTGGCGGACATCTTCCCCTCGGTGTCGGATCTGGGGACTTCGGTGCGCGTGCATTTGCGGAAGATGGTGACGCCGCTCGGATTCGTGCTCGCGGCCGCCGACGGCGTGCCCGACCGGGTCGTGGTGGACGTGCCGATGCCGGTGAGTCCGGACGCGGACCAGGCTCTCCAGCAGCGCGTGACCGAGATGAAGAGCTCCAAGAATTTCATCGTGGCGATCGACGCGGGCCACGGAGGCGAGGACGCGGGCGCGATCGGGCATCGACGGCTTCAAGAATCGGACGTCACCCTGGCCATCGCGAAGAAGCTGAAGAGTCAGCTCGATTTGATCCCCGGCGTGAACGCGGTGCTCACCCGGACGGGCGACTACTTCATTCCGCTCCGGAAGCGGATCGACCTGGCCCGCAAGTACCAGGCGGACCTCTTCGTCAGCATTCACTGCAATGCCAGCCGGAATCACGACGCCACCGGCACGGAGATCTACTTCCTCTCGCTCACGGGCGCCACCGACGAGGCGTCGCGCTCCGTCGCCGAGAAAGAGAACTCGGCCGACTTGATCGGCGGCATCACTCCCGAAGCGGGCGACGATCTGCTTTCCATCTTGTTCGACCTTCGCCAGAACGACACCGTGCGGCGGTCGAGCGAGCTGGCGGAGATCCTGATCGACGCGGTGGGGGAGGACACGCGGCTGACGACGCGGGGCGTGAAGCAGGCCGGCTTCACCGTGCTCAAGGCGCCGGAGATCCCGTCGGTGCTGGTGGAGACGGCGTTCATCACGAACCCGCGCGAGGCCGCCATCATGAAGGACACGCAGTTCCAGACCAAGTTTGCCGGGCTTCTCGCGGACGGGATTCAAAGCTACAAAGCGATGCGCGACCGGGCCGCGGCCGGCGCGCCGACCAATACCTCGAATTGACTGGACAGTCGTAAAGGCCGGTGTACCCTGGAGATCGTACTCGGCCGGGACATTTCGATCTCTCGAAGGAGAACTTCATGATTCGCACCTTGAGACTGGCCCTACCCATTTCCGCGATCGCCCTCCTGGTCGCCGGCTCCGCGTTCGCGGGCGGCGCCTCGTGCGGCGCCAAGGACGAGGCACGCGCGACCACGACGTCGACCACCACGTCGGCTGGCCGTCACTGCACCGGCGCTTCCGACGCGTCCGCCATGGGCAAGGCCTGCAGCGTCAAGGCCGGCCAGAGCATCTACTCGTTCGCGGTGCCGACCGCCGAGTGCGACCACTGCGTGACGTCCATCCAGACGGCTCTCATGGCCCAGAAGGGCGTGACGTGCGCGCACGTCGATCTCACGAGCCGTACGGCCTACATCATCGCCGACCGCTCCGTGGACAAGAAGGCGGTCGCCAAGACCATCCAGACCGCCGGCTTCAAGAATCATTTCAAGGGTGAGGGGGCCAAGGTTCAGGCCGAGTTCGCGAAGGCCATGACCGCAGGCGACAAGGGGATCAACTCCTGCCAACGCAAGGAGAAAGACAAGGTCTGATCCGGCGCGGCGCTTTTTTTGCCACGCTGATCTTATTGGGGGCGTGCCCGCTCGCGGGCGTGCCCCGTATTGCTTCCGGGGCTCCCGAATCCCCGATCGACTGGGAAGCGCACCTGGACCTGGTCGAAGTCACGCAATCCGACCAGATCAACTCCAACTTCTTCAGCTTCGCCGAGAACCCCTTCCATGCGGTCCGGCTCCGGCTCCTGGCCAACGGGCGCATCACCGAGCACGTCTCCGCCTTCGGCGAGCTGATCTCCGACGACGGTCGCGCGCCGCGGCTGTTCGGCGGTTTCGTGCGCCTGTCCGATCCGAAGGGGCGCGACATCAATCTCGAGCTGGGAAAGATCCCGCTCCACGTCGGGGCATTTCCGAACCGCTCGGACGCGTCGCGGAACAGCCTCATCGGATCGCCGATCGTCTACCAGTACCACGTGGACGTCCGGGACGATCAGTTTCCGCTCCTGCCCGATGAGATCGTGGCCAACCAGGGGCGCGGCTATTTCACGAACTACGGAACCGGCGGCTACAACGGGACCGGCCAGGCGCTTTCGGTGCTCTACGAGAACTGCTGGGACTTCGGCGCCGTCGTCGTTGGCACCGCGAGCCCGTTCGAGTTCGCGGCCGGCGTGACCAACGGAACGGTCGGGTCGATGGTGGGCACCGACACGAACGACGGAAAGCAAGTCCTGGGGCGGATCGGGATCGTGCCCGCGCCGTGGCTCCGCGCGGGCGTCTCCGCCGCGCGCGGGCCCTATCTGATCCGGCGGCTCGACGACGATCTCCCGCCCGGGCGAAACGTGAACGACTACAACCAGATCTTCGCCGGCGGCGACCTGGAAGTTTCGTACGATCGGGCCGTGGTGAGCGGCGAGTACGTGTGGAACCGCTTCGAGCAGCCGTTCGTCGGCAACCTGGATCTGGAATCGTGGTACGCCGAGGGGAAAGTGACCCTGGTCCCCGGGTGGTATGTCGCCGGCCGCTACAGCCGGATGCTCTTCGACGATCTGCGGCTCTCCGGCGGCGGAGTGGCCCATTGGGATGCTCCGCTCTGGCGGCGCGAGATCGGCGTTGGGTTCAAGCCGTCCAAGATGCTTCTCGCCAAGTTGGTCCACCAGGAGACCCACATCGAGACGATCCCGCGGCGCGTGGAAGCCTTCATGGCGGCACAGTTGTCGGTG
>JANLXD010000168.1:0-2903 GCA_031364935.1 Candidatus Eiseniibacteriota bacterium | reverse complement strand
CGCCTGCGCGAGGCGGGGCTGGAAACGGTGCACCGCGCCCAGCGCCGCCTTCGCGATTCCGAGGCGCAGCTCCGCCACGTCGAGAAGATCGCCGTGGTGGGAGAGCGGGGGATCCAGATCGCGCAGGAGATCCGAAACCCGGTCTCCGCGATCTCCGGATTCGCCAAGCGCGTGCTGAAGGCACTCCCCGAAACCGACGAGAACCGCGAATACCTGGAAATCATTCTGCGCGAGGCGGACCGCCTGGAGCGCGTGCTCGCCGAGCAGATCGCGCTGGCGCAGCTCACGCGCCCGCGTTTGAAGCTGCAGAGCCTGAACACGGTGGTGCAGGAGGCGCTGGAGCTTCAGTCGGAGGAGCTGGTGCGCCGCCGCGTCCGGCTCCTGAAGCGGCTGGGCCCGGACCTTCCCAGCCTCCTGATCGACCCCGACAAGATCCGCCAGGTGCTCTCGAACGTGCTGCGCCACGCGCTCCAGTCGGTCCCCAGCGGCGGCCGCGTGCGGGTGGAGACCCGGAGTGGCGTGGGCGTGGTGCAGGCCGAGGTGGCGCACGACGGTCCGAAAGTCGCGGGGGAGACGCTGGACCGGCTCTTCGTCCCCTTTTCCACGTCGCGCCGCTACGGCGCGGGGGTGGGGCTCGCGGTCGCCTACCAGATGGTGCGGGAGCACGGCGGGGAGATCCGGGCGCGGAGCGAGGGGGACTGGAGCAGCATCGTGACCATCTATCTGCCCGTGCGCGAGAACCAGGACCGCCGCGCGCGCCCTGACCGGCGGACCGGCGGGAAGAACGACCGCCGCCGCCGCATGGCCTAGCTTGCCGCCGCCGCATAGCCCAGCCGTTGACCAACATGCGCCGCCCGTGGTATTTTTCTCGACCGGCGCGACCCTAGCTCAGTTGGTAGAGCACCACACTGAAAATGTGGGTGTCCGCAGTTCGATTCTGCGGGGTCGCACCATTTTTGACGTTTGTCACCGCGGCGCGCCGCGGTTTTGTACTTCGGGCTGGTGTAGCTCAGCTGGTAGAGCAACGCACTCGTAATGCGTAGGTCAGCGGTTCGATTCCGCTCACCAGCTCCAGATTCGGGACGGCCGTTCCCCCAATACGGCCAAGCCGCCCTCGGGCTGCCATGACAACCCACCGCCGCGCGGCGCCGCAGACGTCGGGAGGCGCCGGCGGGAGCAAGATCCCGACCGCATCCGCTCCTCACGACCCGCTGGAAGGCCTGATGGTTTCCGCGTCAGGCGTCCGCGGGATCGTGGGCGAACGGCTCACGCCCGAAATCGTGCTCCGCGTGGCGGGCGCGCACGCGTCCTTGCTGCCGCGGGGCACGGTCGTGGTGGGGCGCGACACGCGCCCCAGCGGGGCGTGGGTATCGCGCGCCGCGATCGCCGCGCTTCTCGCGGCGGGGCACGACGTCGTGGACGTGGACGTGGCCCCCACACCGACCATCCTCTACGCGATCCGCCACCACGGCGCCGCGGGCGGCCTGGCGATCACCGCCAGCCACAACCCGGCCCCCTGGAACGCGCTCAAGCTCTTCGGCCCGGGCGGAACCTTCCTCACGCCCGCCGAGGCCGAGGCCGTGACGCGCCGCGTGCGCGAGGGGGGATTTCGCTGGGTGATGCACGACCAGGTCGGCTCGGTGAGCGCCGACCAAGACGCGATCGCCCGTCACCGCGACGCGATCCTCGCCCTCCCCGGCCTCGGCGTGGAGCGCATCCGCGCGCGCCGCTTCCGGGTCGCGGTCGACTGCGTGAACGGCGCGGGCTCGGTCGCCACGCCGGCGCTCCTCCGCGCCCTCGGGTGCGAAGTGACCGAGATCCACTGCACGCCCGACGGCCGCTTCCCGCGCGTCCCCGAGCCGCTCCCGGAAAACCTGGGCGCCCTGGGCGAAGCCGTCCGGCGCTCCGGCGCGGATATCGGCTTCGCGAACGATCCCGACGCCGACCGGCTCGCGATCGTGGACAACGAGGGACGGCCGATCGGCGAGGAGCGGACGCTCCAGATCGCGGTGGACTGGGCGCTGGGCAATGGCGTCGGACCCGTCGTGGTGAACGCCTCCACGTCCATGGGGATCGAGGCGATCGCCAAGCGTCACGGCGCCCCCGTGCACCGGACGCGCGTGGGCGAGGCGCACGTGGCCCAGGAGCTCCTGCGCCGCGGCGGCGTGATCGGCGGGGAGGGAAACGGCGGGGTGATCTACCCGGCGCTCCACGCCACGCGCGACGCGCTCCTGGCCGCCGCCATCGCGCTCGACTGGCTGGTCCGCGCTCCTCGTCCTCTCTCGCACCGCGTCCGCGACGAGATGCCGCCGCTCGTCATGGTGAAGCGCAAGCTCGACCTCCGCATCCAAGACCCAGCGGCGCTCGAGGTGTCGCTCCGGGACGCCTTCCCGGACGGGGAGCGCAATACGCTGGACGGCGAAAAATACCTCTGGGAAGATGGTTGGGTCCAAGTTCGCGCCTCCGGCACCGAGCCCATCGTGCGGATCCTGGCGGAAGCCGCGACCCAGGAACGCGCGGACGCGCTCGCGGCGCGGGCCGCCGAGGCCGCGCTCCGGTCGCAACCCGCGACCGCGGCTCCGGCCCGCCGGTAGGAGGAGAGTCCCATGTGCGGCATCGTCGGCTACGTCGGGCGCCAGGAATCGCTCCCCATCCTGCTGGAAGGTCTCAAGCGGCTCGAATATCGAGGCTATGACTCGGCCGGCGTCGCCGTCTTGAACGGCGACGGGCTCAAGATCCAGAAGGCGGCCGGCAAGATCAGCGTCCTCGAGGCGCTCTTGAAGGCCAACCCCACTCTCGGCTCCCTCGGCATCGCGCACACGCGCTGGGCCACCCACGGCGAGCCCACCACCGTGAACGCGCACCCCCACACCGACTGCCACGGCAAGATCGCGGTCGCCCAC
>JANLXD010000167.1:0-4156 GCA_031364935.1 Candidatus Eiseniibacteriota bacterium | reverse complement strand
ATGAGCGGCACCAACGCGATCCACGGGATCGTCCTGGTGGGCGCGATGCTTGTCCTGGGCTCGGCCGACACGCCGTTCACGCGGGTGCTCGGGTTCATCGCTGTATTCCTGGGAGCGGTGAACGTGGTGGGCGGCTTCCTGGTGACCGACCGAATGCTCCACATGTTCGCGCCGAAGCGGGAGAGCACGCCGAAGCAGGAGACCAAGTGACCGAAGGGCAGCTCTTATGAGCTCCACGGCCATCCACGCCGCCTACATCGTCTCCTCGATCCTCTTCATCGTGGGCTTGAAGCAGCTCTCCTCGCCCAAGACCGCGCGGAACGGGAACACGACCGCCGCGGTGGGGATGCTGCTCGCCCTGGTGGCGACCCTCCTCGACCGCCAGATCCTCTCCTTCCCCCTCATCTTCGCCGCGCTCGTGCTGGGCTCCGGGGTCGGGGCCGTGGCGGCGCGTCGCGTCGCGATGACCGACATGCCGCAGATGGTCGCGCTCTTCAACGGCTCGGGGGGCGGCGCCGCGGCCCTGGTCTCGGCGCTGGAGCTGGTCCACATCTTCCGGACCGAGCCCCGCGTCCCGGTGGACGCCGGGATCAGCATCGTGCTCGGCGCCCTGATCGGAGCGATCTCCTTCTCCGGCTCGATCGTCGCCTGGGCCAAGCTCCAGGGCGTGTTCGGCGAGCGCGCCACCACCTATCCGGGACAGAAGCTGGTGAACCTCCTGCTCCTGGTGGTGGTCCTCGTTCTGGGCGTGCTCGTCGTTTCGAACCAGGCCGGCATCGGGGCCTTCGTGGCGTTCCTGATCGCCTGCCTCGTCCTCGGCGTCCTGGCCGTGCTCCCCATCGGCGGGGGCGACATGCCGGTGGTGATCTCGCTCTTGAACTCCTTCACGGGACTCGCCACCGCGGCGACCGGGTTCGCGCTCCACAACGTGGTGCTGATCATCAGCGGGACTCTCGTGGGCGCGTCGGGAACGCTTCTGACCTATCTCATGTGCAAGGCGATGAACCGCCCGATCACCAACGTTCTCTTCGGCGCCTTCGGCGCGGGCGGAACGTCCAAGGCCGCGGGAGGCGGACGCGCCGCGGCGCTCGAGGGGGCCACGGTGCGCGAAGCCACCGTGGAGGACGTAGCCACCATGCTCGGCTACGCGCAGTCGGTGATCGTGATCCCGGGCTACGGGCTCGCGGTGGCGCAGGCGCAGCACACGGTGCGCGAGCTGGCCGACATGCTGAAGAAGCGCGGGGTCTCGGTGAAGTACGCGATCCACCCGGTCGCGGGGCGCATGCCGGGGCACATGAACGTGCTCCTCGCCGAGGCGAACGTCCCCTACGAGGAGCTGTACGACCTGGACCAGGTCAATCCCGAGTTCGAGCGGGCCGACGTGGCGCTGGTCGTGGGAGCGAACGACGTGGTGAATCCGGCCGCGCGCACGGACCCGTCGAGCCCGATCTATGGAATGCCGATCCTGGACGCCGACAAGGCGAAGCACATCGTGATCTTGAAGCGGAGCATGAAGCCGGGGTTCGCGGGAATCGAGAACGAGCTCTTCTACGATCCCAAGGCGATGATGCTCTTCGGTGACGCGAAGGACTCCATCTCGAAACTGGTGGCCGCCGTCAAGTCGTTGTGATATAATAGGGTTTGATCGAGTCTGGGGTGGCTGGCCGCCGGGCTCGGCTTTTCAGGGAGACTCCTCATGACTCCGCCCCTCCGCGCTGCCAATCCGTCCGGGCCGTTCGCGACGGTCCTCGTTCTCTTCCTCGTCCTCGCTCTGGCCCTCTGGCCCAGCACCGCCCGGGCAGGGTTCCACCTGAATGAGATCACGAAGGTGATGGCCGGACATGACGGCGACGCCGCGGTCCAGGCGATCGAGCTGAAGATGCTTTTCAACGGGGAGAACCTGGTCACCGGAAAGGTGATCCGCACGTATAACGCCGCGGGCGTGCTGGTCTCGACGCTGGGAACGTTCGCCGCCGATCTGCCCGCGGCGAACGCGGTCGCCGGAAACAGGATCCTCGTCGCCACGATGAAGTGGCGCCAGCGCTTCGGCCTCGTGCCTGACCTCCAGATCAACGCCGGTATCCCGGTGACGACCGGACAGGTCGCCTTCGAGGATCCGGCCGGCACCTGCCGCGTGGACGCCGTCGCCTACGGCGCGGTGACGACCTTCCTGGTCGGTACCTCGGCGGCCCCGCCTCTTCCGATCGGCGGCGCCACGGTCCTGGTCCGCACCGTGGACAACCCGGTTCCCGTGCCCGCGTGTCCGATGGGAACCCAATCGGGTACCCAGTTCGAGCTGACATCCGGAGGCGCTACGCACCCCGTCACGTTCACCAATAATTCGGGCCTGTCGGTCAACGTCACTTCCACCGCCACCGGCGTGGAGACGACTCCACCCGTCACGGCCTTCCGGATCTCGCCCAACCCGATCCGCGGGTCTGCGCGCATCGAGTCCCCGGGAGGCGGCCGCATCAACGTCTACGATTTGCGGGGCCGCCGCGTGCGCACCATCTTGGAGTCCCACACCGGATCGGTCCGCGCCGAATGGAACGGCACCGATGATCGCGGGCGGCTCTTGGCGTCGGGGGTGTACTTCATCCGACTGGAAGGCACGGACACGCCGCTGGTCCGCCGTTTTGTGATCACGCGCTGAGCGGCCAGGCGGTGTCGTCCCGCGCCCGCCCGCCTTCGCGGCTACAGCGGCGTCGCGACCACCTCGCCCTTGTACATGTCCTCCCCGCACGCGAAGGGGATCGTCGTGTTCACCGTTCCCAGGGCGATCCGGACTGGCTTGTTCAGCGGCAGCGCCAGGCGCGCGCCGTTCCCGGAGATCACGACCTCGGTCGCGCAGGTCTTGTCCGAGACCCGCGTGAAGACGAGCGTCGCGTTGGCGCCCTTCGGAACTTCGATCCGGCTGGGCTCGAACCCGTTGTCGGTGACGCGCACCGGGATGTCGGCCCCTGGCGTGGCGACCACCGCCTTCGGCTCCTTCTTGGTCTGGCAGCCCGCCGTGAGCGCCAGTGCGCTCGCGAGGATCAGGGGGGCCGCCATCTTCCATCGAAACCTCATGTCGTGTTCTCCTTTCGTGCCCGGCCGCGCCGGGATTGGCCGGTAAGCATAGTCGATCTCAGAGCCGGACGCCTCGAAGCCTCTGCGCGTTCCAGATGACCGAAACCGAGCTGAGGCTCATGGCCGCGGCGGCGATCACCGGGCTCAGCGTGATCCCCAAGAAGGGGTAGAGGACGCCCGCCGCCACCGGCACGCCGAGCGCGTTGTATCCAAACGCGAAGAAAAGATTCTGCCGGATGTTCCGCATGGTCGCGCGGCTCAGCCGGCGCGCCCGGAGAATGGCGCGAAGGTCGCCGTGCACCAGGGTGACGCTCGCGCTTTCCATGGCGATGTCGGTGCCGGTGCCCATGGCGATCCCCACGTGCGCCTGGGCGAGCGCGGGAGCGTCGTTGATGCCGTCCCCCGCCATCGCGACGAACCGCCCCGCTTCCTGGTAGCGCTTCACGGCGGCCACCTTCTGCTCGGGGAGGACCTGGGCGAGCACTTCCTCGATCCCGAGCCGGTGCGCCACGAATTCGGCGGTGACCGTGTTGTCGCCTGTCAGCATGACCACCCGGACGCCGTCGGCGCGGAGCGCCTCGATGGCGGCCGGCGTGGTCTCCTTGATCGGGTCAGCTACCCCGAGAAGACCCACAACCTCTCCATTGACCGCGAGGAAGATCACGGTTTGTCCCTCGGCGCGAAGCCGGTGCGCGAGCGCCGCCGCCTCGTGTTTCTCCGCCCCCGGCACACCCAATGAATCGAGATAGGCCTGGCTCCCGAGCGCCACACGGCGCCCGTCCACCACGCCGGCCACGCCCATCCCCGTCCGCGAAGTGAACTCTTTCACCTCGCCCGGCGCCACGCCCCGCTCTCGCGCCCCGTCAACGACCGCCTGCGCGAGCGGATGCTCGCTCGCGCGCTCCAGTCCCGCCGCCAGCCGCAAGAGATCCGCTTCCGGGAGGGCCCCCAGCAGCTCCACGGTGATCAGCTTCGGCTTCCCCACGGTCAGGGTGCCGGTCTTGTCCACGAGAAGCGTATCCACCCGGCGGAGGGTCTCGACCGCCTCCGCGTTCCGGAAAAGGATTCCCGCGGTCGCCCCTTTCCC
>JANLXD010000164.1:0-2990 GCA_031364935.1 Candidatus Eiseniibacteriota bacterium | reverse complement strand
ACATCGTCACGCTGGAAGACCCGGTCGAGTTCCACATGGGCTCGATCCGCCAGACGCAGGTGGATCCCGACGCGGGGCTGACCTTCGCGCGCGGGCTGCGCGCGCTCCTGCGCCAGGATCCGGACATCGTCATGGTGGGGGAGATCCGGGACGCCGAGACCGCGGAGATCTCGGTCCGCTCCGCGCTGACGGGTCATCTGGTCCTCTCCACGCTCCACACCAACGACGCCGCCGGCGCCCTGCCGCGCCTCATCGACATGCAGATCGAGCCGTTCCTGCTCTCCTCGGCGATGCTCGGCGTGGTGGCCCAGCGTCTGGTGCGCCGCGTCTGTGACAAGTGCAAGCAGCCGATTACCCCGCCCGCGGACCTCGCGGAAGCGCTCGCCTTACACCCGTCGATGGGGACGTTCCAGCACGGGGCGGGATGCCGCGCGTGCTCCGGGACCGGCTATCGTGGCCGGGTCGGGATCTTCGAGGTGCTGGACGTGGACGACGAGATGCAGGCCCTGATCGCGCAGCGCGCGCCGTCCGAGGAGATCGCGCGGGCCGCGCGCCGCGCCGGCATGCGGACGCTCCGCGAGGACGCCGTGAAGAAGGCCGCGGGGGGTTTGACCACGCTCCAGGAAGTTCTCCGCGTCACGAAGCGGGACGGGACGCTGGCCGAAGACGAGTCGGCGGCGCTGCCCCACCGCCCCTAGCCGGTCCCCATGCCCGTCTTCCGCTACCGCGCGACCAGCACCGCCGGGGGGGCTCAGGTCGGGGTCGTCGAGGCGACCGACCTGGACCAGGCGATCGACGTCGTCCACCGGATGGGGCTCACGCCGATCCGACTGGAGACGCAGCAAGCGCCGACCCGCGTCGCCACGGCTTCGAAAAGTTTCTTCCAGAAACGCGTCACCACGCGCGACCTGATCCTCTTCACCCGGCAGCTCGAGACCATGCTGGAGGCCGGGCTGCCACTCCTGTCAGCCCTGGACATCCTCTATCAGCAGACCGCGCACCCCGTGCTCCGGGTGGCGATCGACCGCGTCCGCGCCGACGTGGAGCAGGGGAGCACCCTGACCGAGGCGCTGCGCCGCTATCCGCGCAGCTTTCCGCCGATCTTCGTGAACCTGGTCCATGCGGGCGAGGAGGGAGGACTTCTCGGTCCCATGCTCGACCGGATTGGCGGGCTCTTGGAATACGAGGAGGAGACCGAGCAGCGGATCAAGTCGGCCACCTTCTACCCGATCCTCATCGTCTGCGAGCTGGGCCTCGCGTTCCTCGTCCTCGTGAAGTTCGTGCTCCCCCGATTCGCGTCCCTCTTCCGGAACCTGGACGCAAAGCTCCCGCTTCCGACGCGGGTGCTGATCGGAACGAGCGACTTCTTCGAGAAGTACTGGTTCCTCGTGGTCACGGTTTCGATCGCGGCCGTCGCGGGGGCGGTGCTCTGGTCGCGCACCGCGCGGGGACGGCGCCGCATCGACCTCTGGACCATCAAGGCGCCTATCTTCGGACCCATCTTCCAGAAGACCATCATGTCCCGCTTCGCGCGTGTGCTCGCGGCCCTGGTCGCGGCGGGCATCCCGATTCTGCAGGCGCTGTTGGTGGCGCGCGGCGTCGCGGGGAACAAGATCGTCGAAGAGGAGATCGACCGCATGCGCGACGGAGTCACCGCCGGCATGGGGCTGGCCGAATCGGTCCAGGGGCGCGACGTGTTCCCGCCGCTCGTGGTGAAGATGCTCGCCGTGGGCCAGGAGACCGGCTCCGTGGACAAGATGCTGGTCCGCGTGGCTGGATACTTCGAGCGGGACGTGGATTACCAGGTCAAGAACCTCTCCACCGCCATCGAGCCGGTTCTCCTTCTGGTGCTTGGAGTTGCCGTGCTCTTCACCGCGCTCGCCGTCTTCCTCCCGCTCTGGAATCTGATGAACGCATTCCGCCATTAGTCCGGCTGCCGGGCCCCCGAACCGGATTGCAAATTGCGATCAAGTACGTGATGTCCCCCGCCGATCTATGGCGATGGAATGGACAGGCCCGCCCCGGTGGGGGGACGGGCGGCTCTACGAACGAGGCAACTAGGAGGTCTCGGCATGTTCCGCAGCAAGTCGGAAAGTGGATTCACGCTGATCGAGCTGGTCATCGTCATCGTGATCCTGGGCATTCTCGCGGCAGTAGCGATTCCCAAGTACGAGGACATGAGGGAGCAGGCGCGCGTGGCGACGATCAAGGGCCAGCTGGGATCGATGCGCTCCGCGGTCGCCATTCAGTATGCGCGTAACGCGCTCAACGGAAGCGCGACGTTCCCGACGCTGGACGGAACGATCTTCGCGGACGGCCGCGTCCCGAAGGAGCCGATCAACAACTCGAACGCGGTGAAGACCACCGCGGGCGTCGACGGCACGGGCGGCTGGCAGTACACGGCCGCGACCGGCATCGTGAAGATCAACGTGTCGGCGTATTCATCGTACTGATCCGCTCAAGGACGAGCGGTTCCGCAGTCGGCGAGGTGGGGGCGGACGCCCTCACCTCGTTCCACCATACGGGGGAGACCCGGGATCACCGGGAATGAGCCATGCGCCATGCCGGGGCAGGATGCCTCGCGGCGGCCGTCATCGCCGCCACGCTCTACGCCGTCACCCTCGCGCCCACGGTAGGCGCGGGAGATAGCGCCGAGCTGATCCTGGCGGCAAACGGCCTGGGCATTCCGCACCCCCCGGGCTACGCGCTCTGGCTTCTCCTCGCGCGTCTCGCCGCCCTGATTCCCGCGGGCGCACTCGCGCTCCGCGTCAACGCGATGTCCGCCCTCTCGACCGCCGTCGCGGTGGGCCTCTTCTGGCTCCTGGCCCGCCACGCAGGGCAGCGCCTCGCGTCGCGCGTGATCGCGACCGTTCTCTTCGCGACCGCCTCGGTCGTCTGGGCGTCCGCCGTCGAAGCCGAGGTGTACGGGCTCGGCACCGCCGCTTTCTTGATGTTGTCCCTGCTCGCGCTCCGCGCGCGCCGGGCGCGGG
>JANLXD010000159.1:0-2835 GCA_031364935.1 Candidatus Eiseniibacteriota bacterium | reverse complement strand
TCCCGTCGCGCGCCCGCTCGAAGATCGGCTCCCATCCCTGAAATTCGATCCGGGCGAGAATGGAATCCGCGGAATGCGCGGGGAGCGCGAGGAATTCGAAGAAGGTGCGGCCGAGCTGATGGAAGGCGTCGCGCGCGAGCGTCTCGGCGGCGGCTTCCCCGCCGGCGTCGCCCAGCGCGCTCTGGATGTTGGTGATCGCGATGCGGCGGCGGCGCCCCAGGAGCCGGAACGCGAGCGCGCCCGCCGCCGCTCCCGTCTCGCTCGCCCGCTCGAAGGAGACGCTCCGCGCGTAAGCCCCCATGGCCCGGAGAAGGAGAAGCTCGAGGCGTTGGCGGGTGCGGCGGAACGGGCGGCGGCGGCCCACGTCAGGCGCGGGGTAGCGAGCGGCGAAGAGTGCGGCGGCTCACGTCAGGCGCCGGGCGCCAGCCGGAAGCGTCCGCCGGGCTCGCGACGCGCGAGGCCGGCCAGCTCGAGCGCGAGGAGCGCCGCGGAGGTCTCCGCCGCGGGAAGGTCGGCCCGAGTCGCGACCACGTCGAGCGGCTCGGCGCGCCGGCCCAGCTCCGCGAGCACGCGCCGCTCGATGCTGGGCCTCGGATCGTCGAGAGCACGGGACGAAGGCGTCGCGGTCGTTGCGACGGGGGCGCCGGGGGCGCCGGTGGCCATGACAGGCGAATGCGCCTCCCCCATCAGCGTCAGAACATCGCGCGCGTTGCGAATCAACACGGCCCGCCCTTCGCGGATCAACGCGTTCGGCGAGGCAGCGAGCTCATCGGTCGGATTCCACGGGACGGCGCCGACAGGACGTCGCAGCCGCTCCGCGGCACGCACGGTGATGAGCGCTCCGCTCTTCACATCCGCTTGGACCAGGATCACGGCATGGGAGATGGCGGCCAGGATGCGGTTTCGCGCGGCGAAGGTGCGGCGTGTGGTCGGGGTACCGGGGGCCAGCTCGCTCATCAGGCCCAGAGAAGTTGCGAGCTGCTCGTGGAGATCCCGATGCTCGGGCGGATAGACCTCGTCGAGCGGAGTGCCGAGCACCGCGCCGCTTCGCCCGCCCGCCTCGAGCGCCCCTTCATGCGCCGCGCCATCGATTCCCCGCGCGAGCCCGCTCACGACGGCAATGCCTTCGCGGGCGAGAGCCCCGGCGAGCCAGCGCGTGAGCTCGATCCCCTCCGGCCGCGCGTTGCGCGAGCCGACGACGGCGACGATCGGGCCGGCGTGGTCCCAGGGACCCTGGAGAAAGATGGGCGCGGGCGGACGCGAGAGATCGCGGAGCCGGGCGGGATACTCCGGATGGCCGGGATCGAGCGCGCGCAATGCCCGCTCTCAGCGCGCCCGGCCGGGCTCCACGTCCGGGCCCACCACGTCGAGCCAGGACAGACCGGTGTCGTCGCCCGAGGCGCGCTCCAGCCCGGCGCGCTCGCCCGCCGCGCGCAGCGCCGGGTCATTGATGAGCGCGGCAATGCGGTCGCCCGCGTCCGCGTCCCGCGAGTAGAGGCCGTCCAGCGCGAAGCGAAGCGCGCGCTCCGGGAGCGCCGCGAACGCTTCCGCGACCGCCGGGGCCGAGGCCTCGGCGCGCGCCAGCGCGGCAAGCGCGTCCCACGCCGCATCGCGCACGGTGCGGTTCGGGTCGCGCAGCACCTGCGTGAGCGGCACAGCCGCGTCGGCGTTGCCCATCCGGCCCAGCGCCGCGGCAGCCGCCGCCCGCGTGAACCAGAGGCCCGAGTCGAGGCGCGCGAGCAGCGGCCCGAGCACGAACTCGCCCATCGAGGCGAGCGCGGTCGCGGCCTGGTCGCGCAGGAACCAACTCTCCTGCTCGAGCGCGTCGAGCAGCACGCCCACCGCGTCGGGGGTGGGATCCTTGGCGAGCTGGCGAATCCAGTCGAGCTTCTCTTCGGGGTCTCGATGGCGAAGCTCTTCCCAGAGCCGCGCTACGTCCTTGGGGGCCATGTCCTCACTCCTTCCGCTTCGCGACCGAGTCGTCGCGTTCCACTCCCTCGGGCGCGGTCGAATCCTCCGCGCCGGCGAGCCGATTCCAGATGATCTCGAGAAGCTCTCGGGTTCCGGCGCCGGTCGCGCCGGAGATTGATCCTCCCCATCTCGCTCCGTGGAGCGGGAACGGCGGCGACGCGTCGACCCCGGGCGCGTCCGCCACCAGGTCCGCCCGGCTCAGCACCACGACCGCCGGCTTCCGGGCGAGATCCTCATGGTACGACGACAGCTCGTGCCGGAGCGCCGCGATATCGCGCGCCGGATCCGGCGAGAGGCTGTCGATCAGAATCACCAGCACGCGCGTCCTCCACACGTGACGGAGGAACTCGTGCCCCAAGCCTTTTCCCTGGTGCGCCCCTTCGATCAGGCCCGGAAGATCGGCCATCACGAAGCTGCGCTCTTCCCCCACGCGCACCAGCCCGAGATGCGGCTCGAGCGTCGTGAACGGATAGTCTGCGATCTTCGGCCGCGCCGCGGAAAGCTTGGCGAGGAGCGTCGACTTTCCCACGTTCGGAAACCCGACCAGCCCCACGTCCGCGATCAGCCGAAGCTCCAGCCGAAGGCGCCGCTCCTCGCCGGGACGTCCCGGCTCCGCTTCGCGCGGCGCCTGGTGCGTCGGCGTCGCGAAGCGCGCGTTCCCGCGCCCGCCGCGACCGCCCTTCGCCGCCGCGTACTCCGCGCCCGCCTCCACGAGGTCCGCGAGGACGTCGCCGGTCGCGTCGTCCGCGACCACCGTCCCCACCGGGACCTCCACGATCAGATCCTCGCCCGAGCGCCCCGACCTCTGATTCCCGCTTCCGTGCGCCCCGGCCTGCGCGGGGAAGCGAGTCTTCGACTGAAAGT
>JANLXD010000144.1:0-1867 GCA_031364935.1 Candidatus Eiseniibacteriota bacterium | reverse complement strand
CGACCGCGACCAGCCGCCACAGCCGGAACCGCAACCTGGGCGAAGCGATCGGCCGGGGCGTCACACTGGAAGCGGCGCTCGCCTCCTCGCCCATGGTGGCCGAGGGGGTCGGGACCGCGAAGGCGGCCGTGGACCTGGCGGTGCGCTGCGGCGTGGAGCTGCCGATCGCCGCGCAGGTGTGCGCCATTCTGTTCGAGGGAAAGAGCGCGCGGGAGGCCATGCGCCAGCTCTTGACGCGCGACTTGAAGCCGGAAGCCCGGACCGTTTCGAGGAGGTGAACCCGTGAAGTCGCTTCCGACAGGAAAACTCTACTACTCGATCAGCGAAGTGAGCGACTTGGTGGGCGTGAAGCCGCACGTGCTCCGGTACTGGGAGACGCAGTTCAAGATGCTCCGGCCCCGGAAGGGGCGCGGAGGCTCCCGCATGTATCGAAAGCGGGACATCGAAGTGCTCTTCGACATCAAACAGCTCCTCTACGACCAGCGGTTCACGATCGCCGGCGCCCGCCGGAAGATCCTGGACGACCGCCAGGACGGCAAGGACCAGATTGAGCTTCCATTCTCCAAGCTCGACCGCGAGGAGACGATCCGATCGCTGAAGAAGGATATGGAGGCGCTGCTCGCCATGCTGAAGGGGGACTCGGGAAAGCGGGCCCGAGGACGGTAGACAAGCGCGCCCGCACGGCAGCTGACGGGCGTTTTCGCCCCCTTGTGCCGCCGGCGGCGGGAGGTCTATGCTCCCAGAACGCAAGAAGACGACCCGCCGCAGCGTGACGCGCGCCGGCTCCCGGACGCGACCTGGAGGTCCCATGCGCTCTCCCCGGAAACTCGCCAGCTTCCACCCCTCGGCCCTGCTTCTCGCGGTAACGTTCGCGTCCCTCTCGTTCCCGGGCACGGGTTTCGCCCAGACCGACCAGGCGCCCGTGGTCACCGCTCCGGGAGTCGTCAACATCCCGGAGGGCTCGAATCGGACCTTCACCGTGACGGCTGCGGATCCCGACGGCGACCCGATCGCGTCGTTGACCGCATCTTCGCTCCCGGCCGGCGCGACGTTCACGTCGAACGCGACCCAGACGTCGGGCACGTTCAGCTGGACGCCGAACTTCGCACAGGCCGGCAGCTACACCGTCACGTTCACCGCCACCAACGCCCTTTTGGGCTCTGCGACCACGAATATCACGGTATGCCTCGGCTGCGCCCGCGCTCCGGTTGTCACGGCTCCGTCGAGCGTTTCCGGAGTGGAGAATACACTGATCACTTTCACCGTGACGGCAACCGATCCGGACGGCGATGCCATCACATCGCTGCTCGCGTCGGGTACGGCGATGACTGCAGGGGCGACGTTCACGTCGAACGCGACCAACACCTCGGGCAGTTTCAGTTGGACTCCGAGCTTCAGTCAGGCGGGGAGCTACAGCGTGACGTTCACGGCTACCAACTCCCTCAGCGGCTCCGCGACGACCCAGATCACCGTAGTGGGCGGCGATCCCGCCCCGGTGGTGACGGCTCCCTCCACGGTCACCGGAACTCCGGGCAGCCTCATCACGTTCACGGTGACCGCGGTCAATGCGGACGGCTCCGCGATCACGTCCCTGACGGCGGCTCCACTTCCAGCCGGGGCGACATTCACGTCGAACGTGGCCCATACCTCGGGCACATTCAGCTGGACCCCAGCATCGAGCCAGACGGGCACCTTTTCCGTAACCTTTACCGCGATCAACTCGCTATCGATCGCGGGCTCGAGGACGACGACGATCAACGTTGTCGCGGACCGCGCGCCGGTTGTCACGGCTCCCGCGACAATTACGGGGTCGATGAACACGCTGCTCACCTTCACGGTCTCGGCGACGGATCCGGACGGGGACGCG